>DATGUX010000094.1:0-3775 GCA_035300985.1 Fodinibius sp. | reverse complement strand
AAGTGCTGAGCTACTTCAAGGTAGAGTTTCGATTTATCTTTGCGTTCAATATAAAGGGCATTCAGTACGGCTGGGATGTCTCCCTGATCAAAATCGACATCTACTACCGGTCCAATGACCTGAGCAACGGTTCCTTTATTCATTACTTATAATCGGTTATAGTGAGTTTAGTATTGATAACTTCTTTTTTTGACACTAAAAATCCATCACTTTGGAGGCGGCAAAATTAGCCTTTTTCCTATGAAAATGAAAGTAGCAACTTCATTTATTTTATAAATCAGTATGTTTCCATGCTAATATTGCCGCTATTATTCTCCGCCAGCAATCTCTTTGGCTATACATGATATGACAATACCCGCCCTGCCTGTCATCCAAGCCGGTTTTTATTGAATAAGTGCTTTGCAGCAGCCTCTGACTGTCATTCCAAATTCTCGCAGCCCTTTGAAGCCTCTCTGCCCTGCGCCGGGAACACCACCGGCAGTTCTCCAGTTATATACATAGCGCTCACCTGACTTTTAAACTTTGCGTGGCTCTTATGAACTTATCCTTCCGGCGCCGACTTCAGCTTATATGTTTTTCCCTGTTTTTTTGTGGAATTACCGCCTCCCTGCAATCCCAGGATATAGATGTGCCCTATGTTCCCACTCCACATAAGGTTGTCGAGAAAATGCTGGATCTGTCTGACGTTGATTCCAGCGACTATGTTATTGATTTAGGCTCGGGTGATGGACGCATTGTTATAGCGGCCGCTAAGCGCGGTGCAACGGGTCACGGTATTGAACTGAATCCCCAATATATTGCAGAAGCACGGCAAATTGCTGCTTCTCAAGAAGTAGAGGGCCAGGTGTTTTTTAAAAAGGCGGATATCTTTGAAGCCAGCATTAGTGGCGCTTCTGTAATTACACTATACCTTTTGCCTTCGATCAACAAAAAGCTGCGCCCGCGCCTGTTGGAAGAGCTCCGACCCGGTACTCGGGTAGTCTCCCACAGTTTTGATATGGGCGGCTGGAAACCGGACAAAAAAGCAGACATAAGGCCTCCAAATTCCACCCGATCCCATGCTATATATTATTGGGTAATTCCGGCCGGCGTTGAGGGTGACTGGCACTGGTCTGTCGGCGATCGCAGGTTCTCCATGGCTATCTCTCAGCAATACCAGCAAATTAGTGTCTCGATTATTGACGGGGACGACCGTTCGTACGAAATAGTCGATAAAAATTTAAAAGGGGATCGCATATCGATACGAGCCAAAAGAGGAAATACGCAATACATTTTTAACGGACAGATATCAGATAATAACATCCACGGCGTGGTTCAATATCACTCACCGGAAGCCAATAGAGTGATGCCATGGACCGCCCGGCGGCCGTAGCTCAGCCCTTTACAGGAATTATTGTTTTATATAGGAAGCTGTGGAAAACAAATACAGGACCCTGAGCGAGGTCTATAAATCCAGCTTTATTCGCCAATAAAAGGTCCCAACAAGCCCACCGGCCAAAGCACAGCTACTTGCCATTGTCTTCTCGCCCTACCAACCCCTGCTGCTAAAATGCCTTATTCAAAGCTACGGCCCAACGGTTGAAAAATGACAATACAGCGAGCCAAAAGTGCTGCATAAATTACTATTCTATATTAGCAACTCCCCTTTGAAAACTGTATTTTTGCAACCTGCTAAATCTATTTTTTAAGTTTTGAGATTATGCAGCATAGCGGATTTAATGATTAGTAGACAATGACGGCCGTTGCAAATAAACCCTGAATATTAACCTAAATAATGGATATCGCCTTGGATACCGAAGCATCTGCACGTTCTGTAAGCGTAGAAATACTTATCGACTTTGACGAAAACAACTACTTAGACTATGCCGCTGCCAATCAGCTTGATGCCCGCGATCGTGCTGAAGTTCGCGAGTATGTGCAAAATATCTTGAGGCGCCGCTCGTATCTGGATTTCCTCATCGACGAATTTTCGAATGTGAAGATTGCGGAGATGAAAACACCCCTTAAAAATATCCTCCGGCTGGGTGTTTACGATATGATTTATATGGACAGCACGCCCGACTATGCCGCCATCAATGAGTCGGTGGAAATTGCCAAGCTGAAACTCGGCTCGCGCACCGGCGACCTTACCAACGCCATCATGCGCAACCTGCAGCGCGATATTAGCAACCTGCCCAAGCCCTCCTTCGAGGACCGTACTAAGTTGGTAGCCACTACCTTTTCCCATCCCGAATGGCTGGTAGATCGGTGGAGCAAACGCTTCGGTGAGCGGGAGGCCTTTCAACTGATGCAGGCCAACAATAAGCGGCCCAGCTATTTTGTGCGGGCCAATAACCTGCGTACCAAAACGAAGAACTTTAAGCTGCGGATGACCAAGCACGGCATCGACTTTACCGACAGCGACTGGCTGCCCGGCTATTTTGAAGTGGACAGCGTAGCTCCTTTTATCACCAAAGGCTGGATGGATAAAGGCTTTTGCCAGATTCAGGATATAGCGGCCGGCTTTGCCCCTTTTCTGCTGAATCCGCAACCGGGAGAAAATATTTACGACCTCTGCGCCGCTCCCGGCACCAAAACTATTCTCATGGCCGACCTGATGCAGGCCGAAGGCAGCATCCTGGCCGTGGATATCTCATCCGAGCGACTGGGCATACTGGCGGAAAGCGCCATGGCCTATCATGCCGAAAATATCCGCGTGCGCCGCGCTGATGCCACGGATGTTGAATTGGAAGAAGCTGACGGCGTGCTGCTGGATGCCCCCTGCACCGGCACAGGAGTACTCAGCAAACGGGCCGACCTGCGCTGGCGCCGTGATGAAGAGGAACTCAGTTATGCGACCGATCTTCAAAAAAGGCTGCTGGATTCGGCCGCCGGGATGGTCAGGGAAGGCGGCCGACTGGTTTACAGCACCTGCTCGCTGGAAGAGGAGGAAAATATGGAGCAGGTGATGAACTTCATGGACCGCCACGAAAACTTCGAGCTCCAGACCGTGGAAGGCCACGTGCCGGAAGAGGTGATGATCGACGGCGGCTTCGGTTATCAGACCTTCCCGCATAAACACGGCTGCGACGGTCACTTCGGCGCCCTGCTAAAGCGGGTAAAATAGTGGGATTGGGTTAATAGTTATTAGTTATTGGTTAATCGTTCATTGTTGTTATTGGGTTTGGGGTTTATAGGGCCCGGCTCCCAATAACGAATAACCTGCCAGTCCCCTTATTTCTTTACTTGGAAACCTGGGTGCCCTGTTTGCCAAAGAGCAAACGAGAATATGTTGGCATTGTGTTTAACGGTCACTGACTCATCCTGGATAAAGTGACCGCTATTATATTTTATATATAGAAATACCGGCTTGTCTGAAGCAGTGGCATATTGCAACTTAGCGGCAAACTTAGCCGGTTGCCAGGACATCACTCGTGGATCATGCCTGCCGCCAATTGAAATCACGGCAGGATATTTAACGCCTTTCTTTATATGGTGAAAGGCATCCATTTTATACAACGCTCTGCTTTCTACCGAATCTTTTACCGTGCCATATTCAGCTACATTAGCCGGGCCGTTAGGCATCGCTTCGGATCTGGTTGAAAATACTGAATATACGCGGCGGGTTGTTTTAAATAAGTGAACTATTCTCTGCTATGAATTTAGGGGAGATCATGTACAAATTATTAAAGTAACGATTACGTACCAGGATTCCAGTTCGTTAAACTTTGAATAACTCTATTCTTTTTTCTCGCGGGCAAGCGATGAAAAACCCATCCATGGGTATAAGTTTTTA
>DATGUX010000093.1:0-4406 GCA_035300985.1 Fodinibius sp. | reverse complement strand
CTTTGAAGGCACCGTTCGCAACGTCGTCGACTTTGGCGCTTTTGTTGACATCGGTGTTAAACAAGACGGACTTTTACATATCTCAAAAATGGCCAATCGCCGAGTTGATGATCCGCACGAAATTGTTTCGGTCGGGGATATCATCAGCGTAGAAATTATCTCCTTCGACCTCGAGCGCGGCCGCATCGGCCTTTCGCTGACATAAAAGAAATCTGAAGTTTCCGCTGGTTATATTTTCCAGACACTTCTTGTTTTGGGCCGCTGACACTCACCCGTCAGTGGCCCTTTTTATTGCTTATATCTGACCATAAGCATCTTTTTAAAATGATATACCACCTACCATAATTAATGTTAATTATATATCATACCTATAACTTATTGCTATACAGATATTTAAATAATTAAAAATCATCCTGCACAATTGTCCTAATATCAATAATATCAGAATACTTAAATTATTAAGGCCACATATTGGAGCTCAATAAAGTAGCTACATATAAAAATACGTTGTATATATCTCCTTATTTAACAATACCTTAGGGCATTACAATTATTACACATCTATTTCTTTACTCAAACCGGCCTGTATCCATGCTTAAATAAATAAGGTAGCGCTCATTTATTTATTTCTGTTTATATATAAAATACCTGATATTAAAGTCGTAATTACAAGTATACCATAGTATTAGTTATATAATTATTACTCAAATATGGCACTTGACAAATTATATTTATTGCAGATTAGGACCTAATTGGTACTTAAAGCATGAATATTATATACAACATCTATAAGCCATTGAACAGCAATTAATTATGCTGAATAAAATTGCTTGTATATTTCTTCACTCTTCCTTCCTGCATATTTGGCAGAGTTGAGTATTTTAAGTCTTTTTATACCTTAATTTTGCAAAAACTGTCGAACTACCGAGGTTATCAGTCGACACAAGGATTCCGGTTTTTCATAATTGAATCAAGCAATAGATCAGCCCTTAGCAAGGAAAGTATTCGCAGGGAATTTTATACTATAAAAGCTTTCTTCCATTAGGATTTTAAAAAATAGTAACGGCAAGCTGACTTAGTTTCCCCATCAAGAAAATGCGATTCTCCCTCCCTACCCAATCATTTTTCAATTTCATATTTCGGTGTTTTTTTTATTACTATTGGTGTCACAGGCAACAATAATTTTCCTCTATTTAAGCATCTATAATCATGTCCACGGACGCCCGTCAAATCACAGAAAAATACCACCTGCCCGTTTACAATCGCTACCCCATAACGCTGGTCAAAGGCCACGGTACAACCGTCTGGGATTCGGAGGGAAATAAGTACCTTGATGCCCTTGCCGGTATCGCTGTCAACAGCCTCGGACACTGTCATCCGACGGTGGTCAAAGCAGTCCAAAAACAGGTCGGTGAGTTGATGCATATTTCCAACTTTTATTACAACAAACCGCAGGCAAAATTGCTGCAATTACTCACCGATATTTCAGGCATGAGTCACGGCTTTTTATGCAACAGCGGAGGCGAAGCTATGGAAGCCGCAATCAAGGCCGCACGCCGTTTTGGACATCAAAATGACAAAGAAGGAGCTATTATAACGGCAAATAACGCCTTCCACGGTCGTACAGTGGCTACCATCTCAATGGGCATGGAGAAGTATGCCGAAGGCTATGATCCCCTCTTAAAAGGCTTCTGTAAGGCCGATTTTAATGATATTGATGCCCTAAATGAGGCTTTTACCGATCAAACGATAGCTTTTGTACTGGAACCGGTGCAGGGTTCAGGAGGACTTCAGGTTGCCTCGCAAGCCTATATGCAAGAAGCAAGGCGTCTGTGTGACAAGCATAATGCCCTGCTTATTGTGGACGAAGTGCAGACAGGCATGGGTCGCACCGGCCGGATGTTTGGCTTTGAACACTATGGTATCCAGCCGGATATTATTGCTATAGCCAAGGCAATGGGCGGAGGCTTTCCCATCGGCGGCATGCTCTGCCGGCCCCCTGTTGCCCCGGCAATGCAGGCGGGTGCACACGGCAGCACATTCGGTGGCAATCCTCTCGCTTGCGCCGCAGCCACTGCTGCAATTAACGCCTTGAAAGATGAAAAGCTTGTCCGGAGCGCAGCTGCAAAAGGCCATTTTCTTATTGAACTTCTTCAAGATAAAACGGCCAACCTCCCCCAGGTAATCGATATCCGTGGTAAGGGATTAATGGTTGGAGTGGAGCTTTCATTTGAAGGACGTACTGTCGTTACCGAAATGCTGCACCGCGGAGTTCTCTCCAACTATACGCAGGGCAATGTCATTCGCCTGGTGCCGCCCCTGACGATAAGCAAAACCGAATTGGCCACCCTCGTTGAGGTACTAACGAATGCCATCCGAAAGACATCCCCTTCTCAAGCAACAAATTAGCTTTAAAACTGTTATCTTACTTTAAAATAGTCTATTTAGCTGCTGTGAATAAAGCGGGAATATATTTTCTTCTCTCTCTTATATTAGTGATGGGATTGCTCATGCTGGTACCCGCTCTGGCCATCGCTCAGGAGAAAGATACCACCCGAAAGGAGCTGAATGTGGAACCCCAAAAAACGCCCGTCAACCTGCAGCCGCGAATGGATCGGGAACTTTCAGGCGGGGCAATGACTGAAATGGGCAGTTATAAGGTTCCGGAGGAAACGGAATATTACAACCCTCCTTTTAAAGGTCAGGAATATCTGGATATGGCGGTAGAAGCTTATCGCAAGGAATTAGAAAATCGAATCGGCAGCGACTGGTTCTGGAAGTTTTTAGATACTATCAGTCCCTATATTTATAACGGCTTTGAATTTGGGGTCTATCAAATTAACGATCAACCGGTTGTTGAACGCGATAACCCATTGTTCCAGTCATACAAGAGTAAGGAAAAAAGACAGTAACTTTCCATACGGGCTTCCGCTCCCCTATTATTTAAAGCCGATCGTTGAAAACCCATTAGGAAGACTGTATTTCCAGAATTTTCCTGCTCCGCTGCCAATAAAATCAATACTTCATTCCCATTATACGCTACCCAAAACAGGCTTTGAATACCTGCTTTGCCCTTTCGATAGCTGCATCATTAATCTCTAAGTGAAAAGTGGCTCGCAAGGTTTGCGGCCCAAAAGCTACGACCTGCACCCCCTGTTTGTTGAGCTTTGCGACGGCTTCCTCCGCAGTGTCTTCCTTCACATCAAAAATCAGAATATTAGTCTCCACTGTATCTACATCCATTGATAATTGGGGACACTCTTCAATGGTTTCCGCCAGCTCTCGCGCACGGCGATGATCAGCATCCAGCAAAGACAAATGGTTTTCAATGGCATAATTTGCAGCAGCGGCCAGAACGCCCACCTGCCGCATACCTCCGCCCCACATCTTACGCATTCTTCGCGCTCGCCGAATGCGGGCATCCGACGAAAGCATCATCGATCCCACCGGTGCTCCCAACCCTTTGCTGAAGCAGACGGACATAGTATCGCAGACGCTGCCATAGAATTGTGGATCCGTTCCGGTCGCGGTCATAGCATTCCATATGCGCGCGCCGTCAAGGTGAACGGAAAGCTTGTGTTCATCCGCAAAGGAGTAAATATCCGTCAGTTCAGCGTTGGAATAACAGGCCCCGCCTCCTTTATTGGTGGAATTCTCAACAGCCACAACCTGCGTCTGCGGCTCCCACTTATTTGCTCCGCGGACTCTATGCCTGAGCATTGCGGCCGAAAGCTTGCCCCTCTGCCCCGAAAGAGGACGCAAATGTACCGAGGAGAGGTGCGCAGCGGCAGTTGATTCATAATTGAAAATATGCCCGCTTTCATCGATCAGCACCTCACCACCAGGCGCAGTCAATAGGTTGATGCATAGCTGGTTGCTCATCGTGCCGCTGGGCACAAACAGTCCGGCCTCGAAGCCAAACATCGCTGCCACTTTTTCCTGCAAAGCATTAACGGCAGGATCTTCTCCAAATACATCATCGCCCACCTCCGCCTCAGCGATAACTTTCCTCATCTCAGAAGTGGGTTTAGTAATGGTATCACTTCGTAAATCTATCATAAAATACTCTTAGCTTAAAAAATTCTAAAACCCTGCCTAATCACATCCCATTAAGCAAAAAGACAACCCGCAAGAGCTGCCTTCTGCTACCAGTGGGAGCTCCTACCGTTTAGTCATGTTTATAGAAACCTTCGCCCGCTTTATCTCCCAGTTTGCCGGCATCCACCATCTTTACCAACAGGGGACACGGCCGATATTTAGGATCTTTAAAACCTTCATATAAGACGTTTAGGATATCCAAACATACATCCAGCCCGATAAAGTCGGCCAGGCGAAGCGGTCCCATCGGATGGGCCATGCCCAGCTTCATGACTGAGTCAACGTCTTCCGGTTCGGCGGCGCCCTCA
>DATGUX010000092.1:0-4352 GCA_035300985.1 Fodinibius sp. | reverse complement strand
ATGGAAATTATCAATATCAGCGGATACACGCTGCAGGAAAAAACGGAGATTGCTAAAACTCATCTGATGCCCAAGCAGATTAAAGAAAACGGGCTTTCGGATGAGCAAATAAAAATCACTCATCAGGCGGTTGAAAGAATTGTTGAGCAATATACGCGTGAATCCGGCGTACGATCGCTGGAGCGGCAGATCGGATCGGTTTGCCGGGGCGTAGCCGCTAAAATTGCCAAAGGCGAAGAAGGCCCGCACACGGTCGGCGTTAATGAGCTGCAGGAATATCTGGGCAAGCGCAAATTCTTCTCCGAAGTGGCCGAACGTACCAAAGTACCCGGCGTTGCTACCGGACTGGCCTGGACCCCCTATGGCGGCGACATTCTGTTTATAGAGGCCAGCGTCTCTAAAGGTAACGGCAAGCTGCACATTACCGGTCAGCTGGGTGATGTGATGAAAGAGTCGGCCATGCTGGCGATGTCCTATTTGAAGGCGCACTCCGATGAGCTGAATATTCCGGAAGAGGCCTTTAAATACTGGGACCTGCATATTCACGTACCCAAAGGGGCCGTGCCTAAAGACGGTCCTTCGGCCGGTGTCTCGATCTTCTCGGCCGTGGCGTCCATCTTTACCCAGCGTAAAGTTAAAGGCACGCTGGCCATGACCGGCGAAATCACCCTTCGCGGCTTGGTATTACCGGTTGGCGGCATCAAAGAAAAAGTGCTGGCTGCCAAACGATCGGGCATTGAAAAGGTACTGCTGCCCAAGAAGAACGAGAAGGATATTGCTGAGATCGATGAAGACGTGCTTGGCAATCTGGAAGTACAATATCTGGAACGAATGGATCCGCTGCTGGATATTGTGCTGGATGAGAAAGCTGTCAGAGATCCTAAGCAGCGGTTCAGCGTAAGCGAGGAATACAAATCCCAAAACGGCAAAGTATCTCAAGAATCCAAAAATAAGGATGCCTCCAATGAGAGCATGATTATGGACTGAGATACAAGCAAAATGTCACCATTATAATTTTTGAGAAGCCTCCCTCACCGGTGGCTTCTTTTTTTATCAGTAATAATCTTTATTGGGATCCTTCAAATTGTCCCGAATGGGAACGAAACAAAAGGTAGTTATGTAAGTTAGGATAACGGACAGATTAAAAATAAAAATGAGATATTGGCATGCTCTAAACATATATCTGAAATTGATCGTCTTCAGGAGCAAAAAGAGGGACAAAAGCCTTGGAAAAAATGGGGACCCTATCTCTCAGAACGTGAATGGGGTACTGTGCGGGAAGATTACAGCGCTGACGGCCGGCCTTGGGACTATTTTCCGCATGATCATGCCCGATCACGGGCCTATCGGTGGGGAGAAGACGGGATCGGCGGTATCTGTGACGACCAGCAGCACCTCTGTTTTGCATTAGCCCTGTGGAATGGCAATGATCCCATCCTGAAAGAGCGACTGTTTGGTTTGACTAACCGTGAGGGCAACCACGGTGAGGACGTCAAGGAGCTGTATTATCACCTTGATAATACGCCCACCCATTCCTATATGAAGTATCTCTACAAATATCCCCAGCAGGCCTTTCCCTATAATGATTTGGTTCAGTCCAATCAAAAGCGAGATAAATCGCAAGGAGAATACGAGATTACCGACACCGGGATTTTCGGAGACAACCGCTATTTTGATGTATTTATTGAATATGCAAAAAATAGCCCCTCTGACCTGCTTATAAAAATTACCGTTCATAACCGCGGCCCGGAAGCGGCCTCAGTTGATCTGCTTCCTACGCTGTGGTTTCGCAATATTTGGGCATGGAGAGGCGAAGAAAACCGTCCCCAAATTCGAATTGAGCCTGCTGACGACGCACGCCGACTCATAGCTGAACATCCGGAATTTGAGACCTGTCGTCTCTATTTTGAGGAAAAGGATAATCAGGAACCGGATCTTCTCTTTACCGAAAATGAAACCAACAGGAATCGGCTTTTTGGAGCTGAGTCTAACAGCACCGAATATGTTAAAGACGGGATTAATGATTTTGTAGTTAGTGGCAAGGAAACGGTCAACCCCGAGCAGCTGGGAACGAAAGCAACTATCCGGTATCACCTGGATATACCCGCCGGGGAAGCGAAAACCGTGCGACTTCGATTATGCGAGAGTGAAGCCGATAAGCAGCTGATAAATAATAAATTTGACGACCTTCTCTCACTTCGAAAAGAAGAGGCAGATACCTTTTACGATGATCTTGCCCCGGAGGGAATTACCGATGAGATGCGCGCGGTACAGCGGCAGGCCCTGTCCGGCTTGCTGTGGAGCAAACAGTTTTACCGCTACAGCATACGTAAGTGGCTAAAGGGAGATCCTGCGCAGCCCGACCCGCCCGAGCAGCGCAGGAATGGGCGCAACAGCAAGTGGATCTATCTTAACAATAAGGATATCATCTCGATGCCTGACACCTGGGAGTACCCCTGGTATGCTTCCTGGGATCTGGCTTTCCACTGCATTTCCCTTGCTTTGGTTGATCCGGAATTTGCCAAAAAGCAGCTGACGGTGATGCTGCGCGAATGGTATATGCATCCGGACGGTCAAATTCCATCCTACGAATGGTCCTTCAGTGATGCCACTCCGCCGGTGCATGCCTGGGCGGCCCTACGCGTCTTCCGCATTGAGAAAAGGATGCACGGCGAAGGTGATTACCGCTTCTTGCAGCACGTTTTTCATAAACTGCTGATCAACTTTACGTGGTGGATTAACCGAGAAGATTCCGATGAACGAAACGTATTTCAGGGCGGCTTTTTGGGACTGGATAATATCGGCGTATTCAATCGCAGCGAAAAACTGCCCGGTGATATACAACTGGACCAGTCGGACGCTACCAGCTGGATGGCTATGTACTGTCTGAATATGCTGTCGATAGCCCTGGAGCTGGCCACCCGTGATGATGCCTATGAAGGCGTAGCTACCAAATTTCTGGAGCACTTTTTCTATATTGCCCATGCTATCAATGAACGTCCTAATGCTTCCTTATTTGCAGAAAATGATATCGATCTGTGGGATGAGGAAGATCAGTTTTTTTATGATGCCCTTCACTTTTCCAGCGGCAAGCAGGAGCATCTCAAAGTTCGTTCTATGGTGGGACTTATACCTCTTTTTGCCGTAATTACCATCGATTCAGAACTTCTTGACCGATTACCCGCTTTCAAAGATCGACTGCAGTGGTTTCTGGATCACCGGCCGGAACTTAGCAACAAAATGGCCTCAATATCCAAAACCGGCGCCGGCCATCGCCGTCTCTTTTCCGTAGTAAACAGAGAACGTCTTAGCAGCATTTTGCAGCGTATGCTGGATGAAAACGAATTTCTGTCTCCCTATGGTATTCGCTCACTTTCAAAATATCATGAAGACCATCCCTATTCGCTCACCCTGGATGGTCATGAATATTCTATCAGCTACCAGCCGGGAGAGTCCCAAACGGGGATGTTTGGCGGCAACTCCAACTGGCGCGGTCCGGTCTGGTTTCCCCTGAACTATCTGATGATCGAATCACTGCAAAAATATGACTATTATTATGGCAATGATTTCACAATAGAATTTCCCACCGGCTCGGGCCGCGAGCTGCCTCTTTGGGAAATAGCGGCCGAGCTTTCCCAACGCCTTATGAATCTTTTTTTAATAAAGGAAAACAACCGGCGGCCGATATATGGAGACAATGAAATACTTCAGTCAGACCCACACTTTAAAAACTATCTCCTTTTCCATGAATATTTTCACGGTGATACCGGCAAAGGGCTTGGGGCCAGTCATCAAACCGGCTGGACCGCGCTGGTTGCCAAACTGATCCAGCAAAGCCAGACGGAATCAAGCGTTTCTGACAAACCTAAAAAGCGAACCAAAGAAGCAGGATGAACAATATTTTCAACTAAAAGAGGACAACATATTGACAGCTGACAAATGGGCCATAGGCATTGATCTGGGCGGCACAAAAATTAAAGCCGCCCGTGTTGACGAAAGCGGTACTATACAAGATCAAATTAAAGAAAGTACCGACGTTTCGGGCGTCAAAGCTGTGCAAAAGCAAATTGAGGGGCTGGCACATAAGCTCATCCGTAAGTCATCCGGCAAAGCTGTTTCTCTGGGCATAGGCGTAGCGGGCCAAATTGATAAAGAAACGGGTGCCGTAGCCTATGCACCTAACTTAAAATGGCATGATGTTCCGCTCGATACCAATCTTGAAAAAAGATTAGACCTGCCGGTATTCGTTCTTAACGACGTGCGCGCCGCAGCCTGGGGCGAGTGGCTGCACGGGGCAGGGAAAGAATGCGACCATATGATTTGTATGTTCGTGGGCACAGGCATCGGAGGCG
>DATGUX010000091.1:0-4254 GCA_035300985.1 Fodinibius sp. | reverse complement strand
AGGGTGCGCAGGTGCTTTTCGATTGATCTTGCGGAAGTTTCCGAATGTTTTGTATAATAGCTTTCGAGATCAATACCGCTCAAATCCAAATATGTGCTCTGTCTCTTAATCTCAAGCCACTATTTGTTATAATGAAATCGTTCTTTTCTATCACTCTCGCACTTTGCTTGCTGTCTACGCTATCTCCGCAGCCGTTACAGGCTCAAAATACACAGCCGGGCTGGGAAACACTGGATAATGATGAACACCCCACCAACCGTCACGAAAGTGCTGCCGCTGTAATTGATGGTAAGCTATACTTGGTCGGTGGACGGGGTGAGCGTCCCGTTGAAAGGTATAATCCCGACACCGGGAACTGGCAGACCCTGGCCACTCCGCCCCTGTCGATGCATCATTTCCAGGCCGTAACCTATAAGGACAGGATTTATGTAATCGGGGCATTGAACGGCAGCTATCCGTATGAGGATCCCATTTCGCACGTATATATTTACGATCCCAAGACCGATAGCTGGACGAAAGGAGCTGAAATTCCTGAAGACCGACGCCGGGGCGCAGCCGGTGCGGCCGTATACAACGATCAGATCTATGTTGTGGGAGGTATCCAAAACGGGCATGCCAGTGGACAGGTACGCTGGCTGGATTCTTTTGATCCTGCCACAGGGCAATGGGCTAAATTAGCCAATGCTCCCCGCAAAAGGGATCATTTTCAGGTTGCCGTGATTAATGACAAGCTCTATGCCGCCGGGGGACGACGGAGCTCGCAGGCTACGGGACAAACCTTTGAGCTGACCATCCCCGAAGTGGATGTCTATAACTTCGCTACCGGCCAGTGGACCCCTCTTCCTCCTTCCGGCGATCTGCCCACGGAGCGTGCCGGCAGTACGACCATCGCTGTGGGTAACTATCTAATTGTGATGGGTGGAGAAAGTGCCGCTCAAACGGAGGCACATGACGAAGTGGAAGCCCTGAATACCGAAACCGGTAAATGGCATTCGCTGCCTTCCCTCAATCAGGGCCGACACGGAACACAGGCGGTTGTCCTTGGTGATACTATCCATATTGCGGCGGGCTCTAAAGTACGCGGAGCCGAGGAAATTCATTCTCATGAAGTATTTGTAATTCCCGATTTGCTTTCGGCTTCATGGGATTAAAGAAAACGAGGCCTTCGAAAAAAATCGTGCATATTTGCCTGAATCCTTGGGGATGAATAATCCGGATTAATTACTGCTATAAGTTATAAGCTTGCGGCAGTATATGTCAGGAGCCTATCTGGTTCAAGTTTGTAAATTGGATCAGTTAAGCGCAATTTCAGGAGCTCCTGTTTTGTATTTTTTATACCCTTGTCTGAAGCCAAGGGCAATAGATACATTAAATTTTAAAAAGAGCTACAAGCACATATTTATTGCAGTCAGTTTTGATTGATTGCATAAATGTCGAGGTGTATACATTGTACAGCAATCCACAGATAAGACGAGTGGAAGAACCGTAAAATCTTGGGGTGACATTGGGGTGTCAGTCCGGCTGCTTATGTTATAAAAGGCTTTTTCCGTTATCATAAAATAATCATCTTAGAGGGGTACGAAATATGAACGATCATGCTACTGATCTTGGGAGAGATCTTAGACAGCAATATGAATTACGGACTGAAATATCTGGAGCATCACTTTTAGAGCTCAATACCGGTTGGGCAGCTTGGGGGCTGCGTCGTTTGCATAAGTCGATCGTCTTTCAGTGCCTGTGGCCCGTGATTAGAAGACGACCGACCAAGAGGATATTGATTGCTTTTTTAGTGCTTATGCCATTAAAAAGTTATGGGCAGTGGCTGCAGGTAAGTCCGACGAGTATGTCCCTGTGGGGCCATTCACCCCGGGTAGCAAAGATATCTCTGGGATACCGCTCAGTTGAACTGGTTTATTTATATGGCTTTAAAAGCATGTATGATCACCAGGGTGCGGTTTTCGGCGGTGAATATTTCGGGGTATTTTGGAATCCGTTGACCATTGGATAAAGACCTTTTTAAGGTTTCAGGCGGTGCAGGCTACTTCTTCCGCAAGTATCCCACCATCAACGGCACGCATATCAAATTTTCGCTGAAGCTCCTCTTCAGGATAAGTGAGGGCATCAGCTTGCAATATGGACACATCAGCAATGGATTCGGCCTGTTCAACAACATAAATCCGGGGGTTGACAATGTAGGGTTGGTTATCGTGTTTTAAGTTATCTTAACGTTGGAGGCTTATTCTAAGGGAGGTGGCAGGAAGTTATTTTAAAAGCAGGGCGATACAGGATAATTATTGGCCTGGGCCTGGCCGCAGAGAAGATGCAAAGCTCTGCTTTCGGCAAAGGGCTGCATGCAGGCGGTGTCATTCAGATGCCGGAGGAAATGCAGGGCATGATGAGCAGCACTGACGAAGAGGCAACCGAGTTTATGGAGGGAATGCGAGATTCCTTTAAGCAGCTGTATCAGAACGGCCCGGATTCCTGGCATGAAATGATGTTCCTGGAACCCGGCTGGGAATTTGAGCAGTTTAAGATGAACCTGAAGACCGCTCAAATCATTGAAATCCGCAAAATGGGTATTGCTGACATTGCCCGGCTGATGGGCGTGCCGCTGCATAAGGTGATGGAGCTGGAGACGGCCACCAAAGATAATATTGAGCAGCAGGGTATTGAGTACGTGCAGGATGGCGTAATGCCAATCACGGTAAATATTGAGCATGAATATGATGATAAACTCATTACCCTTGATGATAATGACCGATTTTTTAAATTTAACTTAGATGGGTTGATGCGATCGGACATAAAAAGCCGATACGAGGCTTATTCTATTGCCCTGGGCAAGAACGCGCCGGGCTTCATGGCTCCGGAGGAAATCCGCGACCTGGAGGACCTGGGCGACATTGAAAAGGATAAACTTTTCAAGCCGGACAATATGAATAAGCAAACCTTTCAGCCTGAAAAATGATTCTGTAGCTGATAACAGGCCGGTTCCTCTAAGCCGGCCTTGTTCCATATACCTGAAGGGCTGTCATTGAGTTGGCAGCCCTTTTTTATATAAACAGGCATTGGGCATGGCCCAAAGGGAGAACGGCCCGCAAAAGTGAAATCTACCCTATACAAATGGAAACCTGAATATATTATGCGCTTGTAGCTCAACTGGACAGAGCGCCGGGCTGCGATACCGGAGGTTGTGGGTTCGAATCCCGCCAAAGCGTACAAAGCCGTAAAAGCAGGCATACCATAGCATTAAAAGATATTTTAAGGCGCTCTCCGCGCAAATATGAAAGCCGTTTACAGGCTATGAAGGCCGTTTTATTGAAATAGTAACATCTTGCCTTTAAGTGTTGCGTTCTGTATTATCAATGGCAGAACAGAACACTTACAAATATTAGTTATTATTTATGAGTAGAGGTTTAGGCAAAGTTCAACGTGCGATACTGTCAAAACTTGAAGAGGAGAGAGTCTTTCCGTATTTCCTGGGAGGAAGTTTTACACCCCCAAATATATTTGATAGCATAACCATAGCGGGAAAGGTTCATGATAAAACCGTTGTAAGTAAATCGGAAATATCCAGCGTTCGCCGATCGCTTCGTAAATTGGTTAAATCAGAACACTTAATTGGCATGGGGAGGAATTGGCCAGACGGCCGGAGACGTTACGCACTACCTAAAGAGGCAGAACATCTTAATAAGCTGGAAGAAAAAGGCCTTACATGGATTCCACCTTGCAATAATGACTATTTTGTAGAAGGCACAGAGGTTTCCCAGCAGTGTGCTATTGATGATTCATTCGGCCGTGGCGAAATAAAAATAGATGGGGAATGGGTTGATTATAAAGAATGGCAAAAGAACGCAACACTTAGGAATTGACATTCCCACCGACTTTACTATATTTGAGTCTCTCTTGATGAATAGTTTGCCTGGCATCGTGAAAGGTGCTGGGCCTTTTTATGGTACCGAAATCTGTTTCGGGAGCATGCCCACCAACCGCGCACAGAAAGAGATAGCCAAAACAGCCCATACCCATTAAAATATATGTTGTCCCTATATTGTCCCTGACCTGATTGGGCTATCATCTGGGAGGCTATTAATGATCTATCTAATTGGGCTAACTTATTGGAAGAGAGGAAGTACCCGAGGGGGGACTCGAACCCCCATGAACCGAAGTTCACCGGATTTTGAATCCGGCGCGTCTACCAATTCCGCCACTCGGGCTTTATTTATGCTTTTAAAAAACACAGCCTTTTAGGACAGC
>DATGUX010000090.1:0-6648 GCA_035300985.1 Fodinibius sp. | reverse complement strand
GCCCAGTAAGGCACGACTACCACAAAATGTTTGTTCTGCACAATTATTCGATCGCTTTTGTCCAGCTCCAGCTCTAAATAATCACTCAGCAGGGTATTCCCGTGCTTATCATAATAATTGGTCTGCTGTTGTAGCTCTTTTGCCGGCTCGTCGGGGATGGTCTGCTGGGCCCATATCTGGCCATGCGGATGCGGATTACTGCATCCCATGATCTCCCCTTTATTTTCAAAAATTTGAACATAATTAACGTAATCGCGTGCGCCAAGTTCGGCATATTCACTGACCCACAAGTCAACCACTTTCCTAATTTGGGTGTTATTCATCTCCGGCAGTGTCAGATCATGCCGCGGGGAAAAGCAGATTACCCGACATATCCCCTTCTCTCCTTTGGCAACCAACAGATCCTCGGTATTGAACCCATCAGCGGGCACATCAGGTTTTAGAGCGCTAAAATCGTTGGTGAACACATAGGTCCCCTCATAGTCGGGATTTTGGGCACTTCCGGCTCGTTCATTGCCGGGGCAAAGGTAACATTTCGGATCATATTCGGCTTTGCGATCTTCTGCAGCCTTTTCCTGCTTTCCCTGCCAGGGACGCTTGGCACGGTGAGGTGATACTTGAATCCATTCACCTGAAAGGGGATTGAACCTGCGGTGCGGATGGTTGGAAAGATCTAATGACATAAAAAAGCAATTTTATGATTATCGTTAATAAGTTATTTTATTTGTGGCTGAATGCGATTCAGCAGGTGCGTCCCCCCCGAGATTTTAGTCGTATATATTTCCGCCGGCCTGTCAGTTACTCTGGAATATTCTTTCTCGGCTTGTTTAATAAATTGCTCTACATGCGCTTCTTCAACCAGGTTAATTGTGCATCCGCCAAATCCACCGCCCATCATACGTCCACCTAATACACCGGGACTCTCACGCGCGATATTGACCAGCAGGTCAAGCTCCTTGCAGCTTACTTCGTATTCGTCACGCAGGCCGGCATGAGATTTGAACATTCGGCGACCGAAAGAGCTTAGGTCATCATTTTCAAGATCACGGCAGGCTTGCAGCACCCGCCTATTTTCATCCACTACATACTTACATCTTTTGAAAATAATATCATCAAGCTTTTCTTTATTCTTCCAGAGTGTATCCAGACTAACATCCCGCAGGCTGCGGATAGTAGCATCTTCTTGCTGCAGTGTTGCCAACCCTTGCTCGCACTGACGTCGGCGGATATTATATTCGGAGGTGGCCAACTCCCGGCGCACGCCCGTATCGCATAGCACAATCCGTATATCCTCGCGGTCCAGCGGATAGTTCTCGTACTCCAGGCTTCGGCAGTCAAGCTTTAAGGCCTGTCCCTGCTTACCGTTCAGGCTTACAAACTGATCCATAATGCCGCATTGTACACCAACAAAGTTATTTTCGGCTCCCTGAGCAAGCTGGGCCATCTTTTCAGGAGGTATTTGCAGACCGAGCAGTTCATTCAGTCCAAAAAGTACGCCGCCTTCCAGCGCAGCTGAGGACGACATGCCGGCACCAATGGGTATATTTCCACCAAACACACAATCAAATCCCTGGGTCCGAAATCCTTCCTCACGCAGCTGATGGATAACCCCAAGCAGATAGTTGGGCCATACCAGATCCGATTTGCTGATAGTATCGGATATATCCGTTGTGGAAGCTTCGTCTTTATCAAGGGCAAATACCCGTACCTTTTCTACATCATTCAGCCTCAGCGCCAGTATGATGCTCTTGTCTATGGCGGCCGGCAGTACAAATCCGTCGTTATAATCGGTATGCTCCCCAATAAGATTAACCCGGCCCGGAGATTGTACTACTATATACTCATCGCCATAGCGGCTATTAAATACTTCTTCTACCTTTTGTGTTAACTCTTTCATGTTTCAATAAAATAATGCGTGAAATATAGTATCTACCAGAAGACGGTGTATAAAAAGGCAACTAATATAAGAATGGTATAGGCGCCAATATTAAATGATGAACTGGTTTTAAACATTTCTGCGGTTGTGTGAATAGCTTTAGGATCTTCATCCTGCGGATTAGTTGTCAGACTCACTCCAACAATAATTACGATCGTAAGTATGAGGGTATAGTACATTTGATCCAAAAATGGCAGGCCCATCGGTCCCAGCTTTAGCAGCAGCGCAATTACGATGGAACTCATTACGCCATAAATAGCTCCCTTTGTAGTCGTTTTTTTCCAGAAAAGCCCCATAAGAAAAACCGCTAAAATACCCGGACTTACCAATCCCGTATATTCCTGGATATACTGAAAAACCTGTGGCACACTTTGCAGCTGAGGCGCCAGCAACACCGCCACAACGAGGGCCACCGCCGCTGTAATACGTCCCATATTGACCGTTTGCTTATCCGTAGCATCGGGATTAATATACGGCCGGTAGATATCCATGGTAAATATAGTGGCTACCGAATTGAGCATAGAAGCCAGCGACGAGACGATAGCAGCGGTCAGGGCTGCAGCCACCAGCCCCAAAAATCCGGGTGAAAGGAAGACCTTCATTAACCAGGGATAAGCATTGTCGTATTCAATGCTTCCGTCGGGATTTTTAAAAACATCTACGATGCCTGTAATTTGTGCGGTACCCTCGGGCTGGACATAAAGCACATAAACGATGATCCCCGGAATAACCACGATCAGCGGAATGATAAGCTTTAGAAAGCCTGCAAAAATAATCCCTTTTTGCGACTCCTCGAGCGACTTTGCCGCCAGGGTTCTTTGGATGATATACTGGTTAAATCCCCAATAATACAGATTAGCAACCCACATACCGCCAATCAATACGGCGATTCCCGGCAGGTTGCTGAACTCTGGATTGGAACGATCAAGAATCATGTGGAATTTATCGCCGGCCACTTCATATAAGTGCGTCAGCCCGTTAAAGATGCCGCCCTCGGGCGTCACATGATAAAGTGCCGCGATGGTTGTTACCAGGCCGCCCAACACCAACAGGCCCACTTGCACTACATCCGTCCAGGCTACGGCGGACAGGCCTCCATAGAGTGAATAAGCGGCTGCAATTAAGGCTAATCCAATTAATGCATAGAACAATATACTGCCGTCGCCGGTCCCCATAATGGTATCGATGGCCTTGGCGCCCAGAAACATGACGGTAGTAAGATTAACAAATACAAATAAAGCGATCCAGAATATCGCCAAAATGGTTTTAAGGGTAGTATTGAACCGCTGCTCAACAAATTCGGGGATGGTGTAAAGCTTCTTCTCAATAAAAATAGGCAGCAGATATTTTCCCACAATAATAAGGGTGACTGCAGCCATCCATTCATACGATGCAATAGCCAACCCTACGGCAAAGCCCGAGCCCGACATCCCGATAATCTGTTCCGCCGAAATATTGGCTGCAATCAGGGATGTTCCGATCGCCCACCATGGCAGTGATTTACCCGCAAGAAAATAATCTTCCGCCGTCTTTTGGTGTCCCTTCTTATCACGGGATACCCAAAGGCCCATAGAAACAATGGCAACGGCGTATAATATAAAAACGACATAATCAATTGTGGTAAATCCCATAGTGGTATTATAAATATATATCGGATAATTTTAATAACGGCCAAACAAAACCAAGACAAATGTAATAATTATTTAGCAGTTACGCGATAAACGGACAGAGAATGATAGATGCCGTCCGGCTGCAATATGGTGGTCGGAAAATCAGGCTGGTTGGGCGAATCCGGAAAGTGCTGCGGTTCCAACGCAAAAGACGAGCGGTAGTTGTAGGCCTTGCCTCCTTTGCCACTATCGGACCCATCCAAAAAATTGCCGCTGTAAAACTGAATACCCGGTTCAGTAGTATAAATTTCAAGCTCCCGCCCGGAGGAAGGGTCGCTTACCCGTGCTGCTAAAGTGAGCGTGCCGGCGGTATCTTTATTGAGCGCAAAATTGTGATCGTACCCCTTACCGTATCTCAATTGTTCATTATCATTATCGATACGCTTTCCTATCGGGCCTGCTTTGGTGAAGTCAAAGGGCGTACCCTCCACCCCGGTCAGTTCACCGGTAGGAATCAGCGTAGAGTCAATTGGAGTATATTTTTCAGCGTTAATCATCAGCTGGTGATCGGTAATCTTACCGCTGCCGGCGCCGGCCAGGTTAAAGAAAGCATGATTAGTCAAATTCACAGGAGTAGCCTTATCGGTTACTGCTGTATAATCGATAGTCAATTCATTATTGTCATTTAGCACATACAGAACCTGTACTTTCAGGTTGCCCGGGAAGCCCTCCTCCCCATCCTCTGACAAATACTGTAACACCAGGTGCTGATCATCCAGCTGCTCGGCTTGCCACACGGCGTTATGGAAGCCGCCGCTCCCGCCGTGCAGGGTATTGGCTCCGTCATTGGTCTTTAAAGAATATTCCGTTCCATCAAGGGTAAATTGGCCCTCATCTATGCGATTAGCATAACGGCCAATAAGGGCACCAAAAAAAACTTCATTGGCATTCAGGTAGCCGTCAATACTGTCAAAACCAAGTACAATATCATCAAAATCACCCTTCTTATCGGCAGCCAGCCAGCTGACAATGCGTCCGCCGTAATTGGTGATCGCAACCTTCATGCCTCTTTTGTTCTGAAGGACAAAAAGATCGGTCTGTTTGCCGTTTATAGTAGTTCTAAAATCTGTTTTTTCCACAGGCACAGTAGTATTTATCTCTTTTGTTTGTTTTGATTGCCGGTTATTACTGCAACTTATAATTAAAAATGCAAGAAATAGGTAAATAGGTGCTTGGATAAATTTATAAAGCATACATAACTGATTAAATTGACATTGTGAATAACTATTTTAGCATTAAAAAATTATCTGGTATCGGACCTCTCAAATTGAATATAATCCAGTCCAAACATCGCGTCGCCGGTTTCAGGACTTTGTCCTACAATAGTGATCTGAATTTCATTTTTCCCTTTCTGGATGTCCAGTTTTCCTAAACCCACAACCTTTGCAGACAGCGTGTCATTATAAGCATTAAATTTTTTTAAAATGGTTTGTCCGTTTAATGATATCTGAACTACCCCATAATCAGGAGCTGCTACAAAACACGCGCTTGCCTGAAATGTTCCTTCTTTATCAGCGACAAAAAACGCCTCCAGGATATCCCCTGTATAAGGCTTGACGCTATTATCTTGCTTTTCAGAGACCTGATCAGAACCAGCGATACAGGAATTTTCCAGGATTATTAAAATAAATCCCGCGGCGAAAACCCAGCGGTTATTTTTGCTCAGGTTACACTTCATTTCTTGCAAGTGCCCGAGGGTTTTGCAAGGGATTCACCAGCCGGTACCGGTATTCCAAGATTGGGACTTCCATCTTCATTCCAGGTAAAAGGCTGCAGGTGGACTACCCGGTTCCAACCCGGCTTAGTGCTTACCTTGGTATGATAGGCAATCCAGTTTTCGGATCTATCGGGTGATGTGGTAAAACTGGCGTGACCGACCCCATGTACCTCTTCAGTTCCTTCAAATACCGGACCTTTTTTCTCCCAGTTTTCCGGCTTCATAGGATCATCTCCCGTCAGCCGAAGCTGGCCCAGCTTATACGACGGCAGCCATGACTGGCTGGCCGAGTATATGATAAACACTTCTCCATCATGTTTTAATATTTGTGCCCCTTCATTAATGGGCAGCGATTCACTGATCTCCCACTCCTCTTCCGGGGATGATATTTTCACCCGATTGCTGCTGATGGTCCAGGGATTCTCCATTTCAGCAATATATAAATGCTGAGCCGTCTGATCAGTGTCCCTGTTCTTTTCCCAGCCCGACCATACCCCATATAACTGACCGTTATATTCAAGAGGCGTCAGATCAATCGACCAGATATTATTTTCTTTCATTTCAATATTCTCGCCGGTGTATAACTGGCCTCTATCCACATAATCGTCCATCGGATCATCCGTTTTGGCCTCTAAAACTCCACTTCGCTGCGAAATAAACGGCGAGCCCTCCTTTTCTCCAGCGGTGTAATAGATATACCATTTACCATTTACAAAATGGAGTTCCGGCGCCCATAAACTATGCTGATTCCAGCCCGTATCGGGAAGCGACCAGACCAGCGCTTCATCTTCTTTTATATTGGTGAGTTGCTTGCTCTTCGACACATATAACCCGCCGTTGCGCGATTCAATATAATAGTAGTAATCTCTTTTTTGTGTCACCCATGGATCCTGCCCCTTCGTCACCGGGTTTGTGAATGTGCAAGGCTCCACAGAAGATTTGTTGTCATCATTAGCTTTTGATGAGCAACCCGCTAACAAAATAAGCCCAAGGGTAGCTAACAGAATAAACGTTACAAATTGATCTCCATCCTTCATATTGTGATAGTTAAATTTTATCCACAGTTGTATTATAGTTAACGGATACCCGATGGACGGTCCGGCTCAACCGCCCAATGAGAGGTCTATTGACAACTACTTTCCACCATTTATAAGCTGATGATGGATTTTATTCAATCGTTCCTCATCAAATTTAATGACTTCCCGATCGTAGGTCATAATACCATTTACTTCTGATTCTACATCCGTGGTCTGGGTATATACCGCGCCGGCTAATCCTTTGTCTTTGAGCTTTATCAGCTCGCGGAGCAAGCGCTCATACGTTTT
>DATGUX010000089.1:0-9032 GCA_035300985.1 Fodinibius sp. | reverse complement strand
AAGTAAGCGACTGAAATCCAATTTTTATACCGACGACATTCTTTTGCTCACTAATATGCTGGGTGGAGCACTGAGTGCCAGCGAACCCGACAAACGGAGACAACAAGCCCAAAAAGCACTTTCCTTTTTATTTGAAGGTATCTTACGCAAGCACGAATAGAAGGCTAAAGCCTCTCATTTTGCCATTTTAAAACAAAGTAGAGCCGAGATGATCTACCTTGAGATGCTTGTGGCATTGAAGACACAATTTCTGCCGGTTTCTGAATAATCGGAATAATTTGGCAATGATTCCTAACCAAGCCAACAAGTATCCAATAGGACGGGTGATCGTCCTGCAGTGTCCCCCTTAGGGCTATGTATGCTTTAAAGGTCATAGATGCTATCCGAAGGGGGCCAGGGCGATGTCCGAATATGATATGGTCTGTATCATAAGATTTCTTTCTGATAGAGGGCCATACCGTTGTCTTATTTCATTTTGTGATGAGGCTGATGCTCGTCTCGCGACTTTTTTTGTCGTGTAACGAATGGAACAGGCAAAGCACCTTTATCCTTTGGCCAAAACCCGGGCAAAGAATAAATAGCACAACAGATAGTCAGCCTCGCCGCTCCCGGAAGAACTGTTTAAGCAACCATTCGCAATCCTGTTCCATAAATCCGTGTAGAACTTCCGGCTGGTGATTTAATTTGTTGCTGCCGGCAATATTAAAGACGCTGCCACAGCTGCCGGCCCGGGCATCTAAGGCGCCGATAACGATGGTATCGATCTTCGACCACACCAGCGCCCCGGCGCACATGGGGCAGGGCTCAAGGGTTACATAGAGGGTACAGCCGCTGAGGTATTTTTCTCCCAATGTTGCGCAGGCGGCTGAGATGGCCAGCATCTCCGCATGTGCCGTGGGATCGGTAAGTCGTTCGGTCTGGTTATAGCCCTTACCGACGATGCGCTGATCCTGCACCACCAGGGCACCTACCGGCACTTCCTTCTCCTCGTAGGCCTGCTCAGCCAGAAAGAAGGCTTGCTGCATGAATTTCAGATGTTTTCGAGCGCCCGTGTGATCGGCCTTCATATTTATTTGCTTCCTTGGGTTTCAATTAGGTATTATCCGTTTGATTAATCAACAATGAATAAACATAGGGGAATGGCTCAAACCAGACAACAGCTGATTGCTCAACTTGAAGAAAACATTCGCAATATACCTGACTTTCCTAAGAAGGGCATCCAGTTTAAAGATATTACGCCGCTGCTGCATAATCCGGAAGCACTGCGGCTGACCTCAAAAGCACTGCTTCAGCCTTTTTCAGGCCATAATATTGATTACGTTGCCGGCCTGGAATCCCGCGGTTTTTTGTTCGGACCGGCCTTGGCACAGGATCTTAAGGCCGGATTTATCCCTATACGTAAGCCCGGGAAGCTTCCTGCCGAAACGGTATCGGCCACCTATCAGCTTGAGTATCGCGAGGATACTATTGAAATGCACAAAGATGCGATCGTCCCTGGCGACCGGGTGCTTATTCACGATGATTTGATTGCTACCGGAGGCTCGGCTGCCGCGGCTACCGACCTCATTGAAAAGCAGGGTGGTACAGTGATCGGCTACTCCTTTATTGTTGCACTGGAAGCGCTGAAGGGCCTGGATGTGCTTAAATCGAATATTCCGGCCGATGTGCTGATGTATCTTTAAGAAATGGTACTGCTACAGCCATCTTAAAAGCATTTCATATCTATCAAAGTTCTAATTTGATAAAAGATACCCGCTGATTTCCGCTTTTGGGACATGCAATCGAGGGCTTAAAACAGCTATATATGTCAGGAACAAAGTTACCTATTTACCCTATAATTAGTTGTTACTTACGAATATAGCGGAATAATGCTAATTAAAAACTGGATGAATGAGACAACAGGCACAAATACTGGTAGGCATCCTTGTCGGCGTTTCGCTGATGGCTGCCGGATGTAAACAATCGATGGTTATAAGCAAGGTTGATTATTCGCAACCTATTGAATCAGTCGTTAGCCCCAACGGGGAAGGCATGGTAGTTGATCAGAGGTACGGATTGAAATTTAACATACTGCCTCTGCAATACGCTGAAACTCAGGATACAAGTTCTGTGACCACAACCCAAGTGCGTTTTATTCGCGGACAAAGCGGACTCTACTATCTTACGGCGCCGACCTATCAACACGTATATGTGATGGCTCCCGAGAAGAACGAACTGAAGTTTGAAAAAAAATACAAGCTTGGTCAGGTAGGTATTGCTAAACCGGCTTTTAATCAACGCGAAGACTTTATACAGCTGGTAGACCGTACCACCGGACAAACGTACCGGCTTACTCCCGATGAGATGACCAAAGAAGAAATGGAAATAACTAATATGGAGGATCAGTCATAATGAGATATTCGTTACCGCTACTAAGTCTACTCCTATTTCTTTTTACAGCACAAAGCTTTGCCCAGCATGAAGAGCTCTCCGATTTCGAGATCCAAAAACAGTTTAAAGCCGAATATCAACAGTTTCAAAACAAGATAGATACGGTAGCGCTGGCCGATACTGCAGCGGCTATTTCAGATAGCATTGCTGCCTTTGGACAGGAATATCAGACGCATGCCGAACTGTTGGACAAGGCACTGTATCCCGAAACCTTTGAGAAAAAGATGAGGGAGTTGAAGACTAATATCCGGCTGGCGGCCGGTCGCCTGAACAGGATGAATCAGCAGGACGAACAGGTGACCGCTCTTCAGCTCCGGCTGATTGCTTACCAGGAGCATGTAGCCAACCTTACCAAAGATGTTGATTCCTTACGCCAGGCCATGGCCAAGTCGATCCAAAGTGAAGAAAGGCTTTCTGGTATGGTTCGCAATTATCGGAAAAACCTTGAAGAACGTGACGAGCTTATCCTGTCATTCATTGATTCTACCATTGTAGCCTACCAAAAGATGGATCTGCAGGCGCTGAAAGATCTGGAAAGTATGCAGGGTTCTCAACGCCTGGATACCGATGGGGATGCGTTAAAGATGATTCGTGATATTTCAGCTGAGAATCTAACTATTCTGGAAGAAAATAGTGAAAAACTGCGTCTTGATGATTATGTGCGAATGCAGTCCGTGCAGCAACGTTTTGAAGAGATGTGGCAAAAATTAGGAGATAAAATTACCAGCATTTACGGCGGGACCAATGCTGAGAAGATCCAGCAGCAGGTTGATAATAATGTGGCCCAATGGGATAGTCTGCTCAACAAAAAAACCTTTGCAGCACTTAACGACTCTCTAAAAGGGGAGGGGCTGCAAATTGGAGACTTTGAAAGTGGAGAAAGCTTTTATCAGTCACTCAACACCTACCTGGATGAGCAGATAAAGAAGAGCCAGGATGGTTCATCCAGTCAGGTATATGAACATTTTAAGGCTTTTAATAGTTTTTGGGATAAAGTTGAACGCAAATGGAGCAGCAACTTTCAGAATGCAAACCTTATGTCGGATGAGCAGATAGCAGCCATCTCCCGCAAGACCGATACCTGGGCGCAGGATGCAAAGCCGGAATCTAACACTACGCTTTATGTCTTAATTGGTGTGGCTTTGCTGGCCGTCGTACTTGGCGGGCTGCTGGTCCGTGAAAAAACAAAAGGCGATAATGAGACAAAGGAAGAGGTTTAACCTCGATTCGATCTCCATTTTTATAAAGTGCCTCTCCGCTACAGCGGGGAAGCACTTTTTTATTAGCCCTGGAAAGTACAGCTCCTTTATGAGGTTCCGACCGTTTTTAAAAGGTCTAATTCTGTTGTTTTGTATCCAGCTTAGTGGATTTTAAGCGTTGAATTTCACTGGTACTCAAATCATCATTAAAATTGTACAGCGCCGATTCCCAAGAGCCATAGGTTGGGTTAGGCAAGATAAACCACTTGATGCCCCACATATCGCTGTGCTTGCCAACCAATTCCTCTCGCTCTTCCTGCGTAATATTTGTAGCAGGAATAAAATCATTGAGGTTATCCCCAAAAAGCATAATAATGCGATATTTAGCTGCTACATAAGCTCGTCGTTCTACTTTTTGGGAAGTCCATCCTTCGCGTTCATGCTTGGTAAGTATACGATCTTCGTTTTCAGCCAGCGGAAAGCCCCTCTTTTTTAGGTTGCGTCGGGTACTTTCCTCAACCGCGGCCTCACGGTTGGTAAGGTAGAAGATAGCTACGCCCTTTTGGGCGGCTCGCTGCAGGAAAGCAACAGCACCGGGTACTGCTTCCGCTTTTTCTTCTCTCACCCAACGGTTCCACGCTTCGGGATCGAAACTGCTGTTCTTTTTAATCATCCGCGCTTGGTAGGCGGAGTTGTCAAGTACCGTCTCATCTACATCGAGGATGATTGCGGGCGGCAGCGCGCGTATATTTTTATTCTTTTGGGGCAGATGGGCCGTCCAGTATGAATCTTTGAGAGCCCGTTCCAGGTAGCCGGCAGCCGTATTATATACGGAAAGGCTCAATGCCTGATATTCGGCCGAATTCTGGATCCAAAGGGTAGCTGATGTTGTCGGATGGCGAAGCGGATCTGATGAACGACAGGCTGACAGCAGGAAGCTTCCGGCTATTAAAATAATAAAACCGGATCGAGATATGGACAGGCCTTTCATAACATTAAATTGGTTGGCTTTTGTACTATAACACAAATATCCTCGTTTCAAGTTTAAATTCCAATAAGTACAATCCGAATAAATTTCAAAGCTCTCTATTAGTCTAAAAACTCCCGGGGATTATTTATTACGAATGAAGCTGCTGCCGAGATATTTTGACTTTATATTCCGTGATTCAGCAGGTGATACAAAGCGGAATATCTTGTATACTTAAGCGGTTTTGAAGAATGATCAATAAACCAGCTATGAATACAATCAAAGATAAATTACCCCTGATAGGCCGGGTGGAACATATCGACTTTCCGGAGTGGGAACTCTTCGACATAGATGCAAAGATAGATACCGGGGCCTATACCTCAAGTCTGCATTGCCATCTTATTGAAACTTTTGAGAAGGACGGTCGTCCGCACGTGAAGTTTAACCTATTCGATCCCACGCACGAGATCTATAATGGAAAAGTCCTTAAACTACCTGTACACGACAGTAAGATGATAAAAAGTTCTAACGGGGAAAAGGAGGAGCGGTTTATCATCAAAACGATAATCCGTATTTCTGATCAATCCTTTGAAGTTGAACTCTCACTAACTGACCGCTCAGAGATGCGTTATCCGGTGCTCATTGGGCGAAAGTTGATTCGAGATAATTTCATCGTTGATGTTTCACAAAAATATTTATCCACCAAAAGTTAAAAGTCTATAACTGCATGCACATAGTTGTCTTATCGCGCAACTCTAAGCTATATTCTACCTCCCGATTAGTCGAATCTATTGAGGAGGCCGGCCATATCCCAACAGTATTGGATCATCTAAAATGCGATATTGTCAGTGAACAAGATAATCCTTGTATTTTCTACCGGGGCACAAAGGTTGAAGGCGTAGATGCTGTCATTCCGCGTATTGGAGCTTCTGTTACCTTTTACGGATCTGCTGTTGTACGGCAATTCGAAATGATGAAGGTCTTTACGGCTGTTGAGTCACAGGCGCTGGTTCGCTCACGTGATAAGCTGCGCAGCCTGCAAATTCTGGCCCGGGCGGGAGTAGGCATGCCGAAAACGGTATTTACTAACTATTCGGCCGAGGTAAGTCAAATTATTGAATCGGTTGGCGGTGCACCTCTTATTGTTAAACTGCTTGAAGGTACTCAAGGAGTGGGCGTGATGCTTGCGCCGACCTTTCAGGCGGCTGAATCGATCATTCAGGCTTTTCACAGCATGAAATCCCGCGTTATCGTACAGGAATATATTGAAGAAGCCAAAGGAGAGGATATCCGGGCTTTTGTAGTTGACAATGAGGTCGTGGGCGCTATGAAAAGAAAGGGCAGGGAGGGCGAGTTTCGCTCTAACCTGCACCGCGGCGGTTCGGGAGAACTTATTCAGCTCACCAAAGAGGAACGCCGCACTGCTTTAGTTGCTGCTGATGCAATGGGACTTTCAGTGGCAGGCGTTGACCTGCTCCAATCAAATCGGGGTCCTCTGGCGCTGGAGGTAAATTCTTCACCCGGACTGCAGGGCATAGAATCAGCAACAGGCAAGAATATTGCCGGCCGGATCATCTCTTTCGTTGAACGTAAATCCAAAGAAAACCCTTCAAATTTGGATAATTATCCCAGAAATGCCTGATACCATAAAGATTAACGGCTACAGTATTAAACCCGGAGAACGCAAGCAGATAGAGCTTAATGTTGCCCGTCTGCCCACCCACACCAGCATTGATTTACCCATTCATCTGTATCGTGCAGAAGAAAAGGGGCCAACATTGCTGCTGACCGGCGGGCTGCACGGCGATGAAATCAATGGCGTTGAAATTTTGCGCCGCATGATCCATAACGATCTGCTTATGCCCGGCAAAGGCACTGTTATCGCCATTCCGCTGGTCAACACTTATGGTTTTATCCAGAATATCCGTGGCCTCCCCGACGGCAAAGACATTAACCGAAGCTTTCCCGGCTCTGAAAATGGTTCCCTGGCCAGACTAATGGCCTATACGCTGATGAAAGAGGTTATGCCGCTGGTAGATTACGGAGTTGACTTTCATACCGGGGGCGACGCACGGGCCAATTATCCGCAGATCCGTTGTGAGTGGAGCACCGAAAACAACCGGGATATTGCCAAAGCCTTCTCTCCACCCATAATTATTGACTCTTCGGTGATTGACGACAGTTTCCGCAAAGCGGCTCAGGATAATGGCACTCCTATTTTAGTTTATGAAGGCGGGGAATCGCTTCGTTTTAATGAGTCGGCCATCCAGCAAGGTATCGACGGCACGCTCCGGCTTATGGAGTATCTGGATATGTGCGATGAGGCTCCCGATCTCCAGGAAACGGAGATTTATGATACTTCACCATGGATCCGAGCGCACTACGGGGGACTTTTCAGCCATGAGGCCCAGCTGGGTGATCATGTAGAAGCAGGTCAGCTGCTGGGTAATATCAGCGATCCTTATGGCGAGCTCTGGGCCAATGTAAAAAGCCCCGAAAACGGACGGATTATTGGCTTAAATAATGCTCCGGTCGTTTATAAAGGAGATGCTCTGATTCATATTGCAACCGATTATATCAAAACAGTTTAATAAAATAAAGTTTATGCGTGACGATCTTATCTTTCATATAACAACCAAAAATATTTTTAAAAAAGCCACAAATAATTCTGTATTTGAGCCGGAATCCCTTGAAACAGAGGGATTTATCCACTGCTCAAGAGGCGATCAGGTAGAAGAGACAGCAAATGAAAAATTCGGATCAAGAGAGCAGATTTTGCTGCTGGTGATTGATGTATCTGCTTTAAGCAGTGAGCTGAAGTATGATAAAGACGAAGAAAAAGGAGGGAAGTATCCTCATATTTACGGACCGTTGAATACCGATGCCATCATCGACAGGCTTCAGGTCTTTACTGAAAACGACGGGACTTTTAACATCGCCTTTAGTTCAACAACCTGATATGCTTGAATCACATCTTCAAAACCATATCCGGGAAGTAGCTCAATGTCCTTCATTCAGTACATACGAAGAACGGCTGCATCCCTATATACGCTCGGTATTTAAAGCACTTCCGGAATTTGAAGAAATGCCGGTACAAGGCAATAATCTCATCTTCCGCCACAGCCGCGGATCTGATCGGCCGACCATTGCAATTACCAGTCATATTGATAAGATCAATCATTATGGAGAGGATTACCCCGATGTGCTTCCCGTCTCTGTTACAAGTAAACAAATTGAAGGCGCGATGGACGATAGCGCCGGCGTGGGACTGTGTTTGGCCTTGGCCGAAGCGTCAGTCGGTAAAGATTGGCCCGGACTGATGTTCTTCTTTTCAGAGATGGAAGAGAAAAAGGGACTTAAAGAGCATCCCGAGCGTCTAAAAAATAATGGGAAGGGCTATATGCACGGGATGGGTGCCCGACGCATTGCGGAGACCTGTAAGACACATAATTGCGTACCCGACCGGGTTATTACTCTGGACACCACTCCACTATTTAAAGGAGAACCGGGGATTGCTCTTTATTCCAACCATTGGGAACTAACGGAACTTTTTGCCTCAAAGTCACTTAAGGACGTTACTGAGAAAACAGTTGAAGCACTCAGCCATATTTATCCGGATATTAAGCTACATAATAACACCAATGATTATCTTCACTACGGCTACGAATTTAATGTTGATAGTGCTAAAGAAGTGGTTTCAATAGCTGTTGAGCCGTCTATTTATCCTTATCATCAGCAGGGAGAAAAAGTTTATAAAAAGGATATCCAACACGTTTTCTATATAGTATCAACCTACCTTAGTGGGGAAGAATTCTAATTCGGGCCGCTTATTCTACTTTATAACGCCGCCAATAATATGAACCACACCATTATCAGCTCTGATGTTACTTTCAACCAGCGGATAGCTTTGAATAGTTAATGAATTGTTATTGGACTTTACGACCTCAATAGTAATGCCGCTTAGGCTGGTAATATTATTCATATATTTTAGGCTTCGCTTGGAAGCAGAGCCCGTAATAATGTGATTACGCAGCAGTTCTTTATTTGATCGCTCATTACCGGATAGCTTTCGAAAGGCTTTATTCGAAGGTACAAAAACCGTATATGGTCCGCCACTCGACAATTGAGATTCTAATCCCGTTTCTTTAATAGCTGTCGCAAAGTCTGATATTCGCGGATCGTCGTTAATAACATCAAGAACTGTTTGAGCCTTGGCATTTAAAGCACCCGAGACAAATAATACGACAAAAACTGCGCTAACTATTTTTTTGTGGCTGTTAAGCATCATAATAATGATTGATTAAATTTCAGTACCAATAACGAATGATGTTAAATTCTATTCTGTGTTATGATATTTATTTCTTCCCGAAGAAACCAATAAAGAGATGAATATCCAAGCTGCGGAAGATTTTCAGAGAATTTCATTATGAAAGCCA
>DATGUX010000088.1:0-3244 GCA_035300985.1 Fodinibius sp. | reverse complement strand
GCTCACCGCTGCATGAATCGTGCTATCACGCTTGCCCGTGAGCATACGATCGGCTGTGTAGCGCTGCGTAATACCAACCACTGGATGCGCGGCGGCACCTATGGCTGGCAGGCAGCGGAGAAGGGCAAAATTGCCTTATGTTTTACCAACACCAAAGCCAATATGCCGCCTTGGGGAGGCCGGGAAAACCGGATCGGCAACAATCCCTTTGTTATAGCTATTCCGCGAGAAGACGGACACGTAGTATTAGATATGGCTACGTCTCAGTTTGCGCTCGGTAAGATAAACAGCTATGCGCTTAAAAATGAGGAACTTCCCTTTGCAGGCGGCTGGGATGAAGAGGGGAAACTGACAAAAGATCCGGAAGAAATCCTCGCCTCCGGCCACGCACTACCAACGGGCTACTGGAAAGGATCGGCGCTGACGATTGTTTTAGATATGTTAGCTGCTCTTCTTTCGGATGGAAAACCCACTTGCAGAATCGAAGGAGAAGGGAAGGAGATTGGTATCTCTCAGATTTTTATTTGTATTGATCCTGCCACCTTTTCAGATCCTGCCCTGAAAGATCGGCTGCTTAACGAAATTATTGATCACCTGCATGATGTTCCGCCAATGCATGAAGGCGACCGTAGCTATTATCCGGGTGAAAGAACGCTTGCAAGAAGAAAGGAGCACCGGGCCAATGGCATCCCCGTTAATGAATCGGTGTGGGCAGATGTCAATCGATTAGCTTCTTAGATTTTAAAATTGGTTTAACTTATTGTAAGGAATTTATTTATATAGATTAATTAAACTAAATTTGAGATTATTTCGGGTCACCCTGAGCATTCCCGGCCTGCAGAAGTCTCTTCTAAAATAATACACGCTAAGTAAAACACTATGGCATCATTTGCCCTTGTTACCGGTGCTGCAGATCGAATTGGTAAAGCTTTTGCACTGGCTTTGGCCCAAATGGGATATAATATCTTTTTGCATTATAACACCTCAAACGAAAAGGCCCAGGCCGCGTGCCGGCTTATCGAAGACACCGGACAAAAATGCATCCTCAAACAGGCTGATTTTCACAGTGAGGAGCAGATAAGCCAATTAATGGAGGAGTGTGCTCGTGAAGGAGAGCTTGAAATCCTGATTAATAACGCATCGAATTTTGTAGAGTCGAATTTTGAAACCGAAGGAGTTGCGCTATTAGATGATTTGTATAAAACGAATTTTAAGGCTCCTTATCTGTTGACCAAACAGTTTGCCCGTCACTGCAAAGAGGGGCTGATCCTAAATATGCTGGATACCAAGATTAATCAGTATCAAACGAAACATCTTGACTATCTTTTGACTAAAAAAAGTCTGGAGGATTTCACTTATCTTTCTGCGCGGCAACTGGCTCCGGATATCCGGGTAAATGGTATTGCTCCCGGATTAATCCTGGCGCCTGAAGGCGAAACGGAGGATTACCTACAGCAGTTGGCTAAAAATATACCCTTACAACGATCGGGTGCACTGGAACAATTGACGCAAGCACTGAAGTTTTTGATTAATAATTCCTTTATTACCGGAGAAGTTATTCATGTGGACGGTGGAGAACATCTGTCCCGGTAGAAACTGATATAAAACTATTGTAATAAAAATATGGAGAAGAAACTGACGGAAATCGAGATAAAGAATATGCGTGTCCGAGCCATCCTGGGCTTCAATGACTGGGAACGCGAGAAAAAACAGGATATCGTAATCTCCCTTCGGTTTACCTATGATGCACAGGCGGCCATTGCTGATGATCGGGTGGCAAAGGCCGTCAACTATAAAACGATCACCAAACGAGTGCTACGCTTTGTTGAAGATTCCGATTATTATCTGATAGAAACACTGACGGATACTCTTTTTGAGATGGTAAGCACGATAGACGGTGTTATTAAGACTCATATCACCGTAGAAAAGCCGCACGCACTGCGTTTTTGTGATAACTTGGTAGTTCGAAGGACCGACTATGATGAATGAAGGCGTCATTGCCTTAGGCTCAAATATTAACCCTAAGGAGAATATTCCCGCCGCAATAGCTGAAATTAGCAATAACTTTCAGCTGATAAAGCGTTCCGAATTTATCTTTACCAAACCGCTGGGCTATACCGATCAGCCCGACTTTCTAAATGGGACGGTGCTTGTCCAATCACCTGATGACAAAGATAACATCATAGATAAATTAAAAGGAATCGAGCAGCAGATGGGGCGCCGGAGAACAGGACGCAGAGACGGGCCGCGCAAAATTGACCTGGATCTCGTTCTATTTAATGACCAGGTTTTAGATGCTGATGTATATGAGCGGGATTTTTTGAAGCATTCTATTAAGCAGATCCTGCCCGGTATAAAGCTACCTCGGCAGTAGGATGGTGCTAACTGCACCACGAACAGCACTTCACGGGCAAAGTTATGTGCCATTATTGGGTCTGATAGGCTTGCCACCGTTTTATTACAATCCAAAAGAAGAGGATACCGCCGGCAATGGCCAAGCTGCCGCCCACAAAAAGCAGGCTCAATCCGGTATAAACTTCAACCGAGTTAATTTGTTGCTCTGCCCCAAACACTTTGCGAGCCAGCCCGTAAGCACCGGCATAAGCCAATCCGGATACGAAAATGGCCTGGCCAATTCCAAAAAGAAGCGGCTGTATGGCGGACCATTTTTGTACTTTACCGACCGGCAGCGGAATACCGTAATAATCCATCAACAAATAAACGGTTACCATAAATGCAATGGTAATACCGCCTAAGGAAGCATGATAGTGAGCCGGAACCATCGTATTAGAGCCCTGAATAAGCATGCCGAGTATAAAACTGAGCACTATGAATAACATACTGGCAGTCAACCCATTAAAGTATGAATTGTTTAGTAAATTTGAGGGGAGTTCATTCCGCCTATAGGCTCGGATTAATTTAGCTGTAAACAAGAACATAAATATGGAAATTATAGGAAAGATACCCCACTGCATATAGCGCGTAAAGCCCGTAATATACAGCGATCCTGAAGTTCCGTTCAGCAGTAGCAGCGGCGAAGCAAGTACGGGCAGGGAGAAAAGCGAAAATAACAGGGCCGACCAATTATAGGAGAGAGCATCACGGCCAAGCAGTTTTTGAAGCAGCATCAGCCATACAACTACAGCAGTAGCAATATTCACAAACTGCAGCAAATGCCCGCCGCCCCAGATAATAAATTCGTAATAGGTTTCGGTATGATAATCGCCGGGTGTTGAAAGCCAGG
>DATGUX010000087.1:0-4491 GCA_035300985.1 Fodinibius sp. | reverse complement strand
TGCTCATATTAATATCTTTTGCCTTCACATAATCTACCGGCAGAATGGCCACCCGAAAGATCTGATTCTGGGTATAACTATCCGGAAGTGTGCTTAAATTAGTATTGCCCGTTAAAAATAACTGCACATCGGCTACGGTATGATCAAAGGCATACTGAAGCTCACCATCTTCAAAAAAGACGGACGCTGGAAGTGGTTGCCAGACGTCATAATCGGTACCTTCATCTACTTCCCAAAGCAAATAAACGGCCACAATATCACTTTCATAGACTTCGATACCGGCCGGAATCTCAAAAACCTGTCCGTAGTCATTCGATTCATTAAAGTTTGCCTCTACTTCAAAAGCCTGGCCGACAGGACCGGGTAGTCCATCTTCTCCGGGAGGGCCCATTGGTCCTTCACATCCAACAATTAATAAAAGGGCAAATACAAGACTAAGCTTTTTCATAATATCTTTTTCTGATTAATCTTTGGTAATATAACATCGGAATCTTTCCGGAACCTATATTAAAGTGACTTATCTTATATCCAAATGTTATTTATTCTCTTCAAACGAGGATCACAAACTGTATTAAAACGCATCTACATATGGATTCAGGATAATATCCTCAGTGTTGCAAAGTCAGACTAATATAACAACTCCGGTGGTTAATTAAATATTTCCTCACAAAGATAAATTAGCATATTCATGTGATACAATTGAGCCTTTTGCCCTATCAGTTCATCATTCTGACATTATAAGTGATTGTACCGATTATGCCATAGCCACAAATGGCGTCTATAGTGGGCCCTATAACGGCAGACACAGAGGAAGGACGGCAAGAGATCACAATAAGGCCGGGGGAAAAGCCACGTCTGCCCTCAAATAAATCAACGCGACCAAGAGCGGGATGCCCACCTGCATACCATCCACTTTAAGCCGGCGGTGATGGAGTTTACCGCCTTTTATGAGCAGCACAAGTATAATCTATGAAAGATTCCATCCAAAACACCGGATTCAGCAAAAGTGTTATTTATTTTTAAATGTAATTCCTGACAAAATAAGTTGTCCTGAAGCTTCCCCATCAACCGGTTTACTCACAAAGTACAGATCGTGAACTCCTTCCGGGGTATTTGTATCTATGGTAATTCTAAAGGGTCCAACGTACGGCCCTTCTCCGCCTTGCTGCTTTCCGGTTCCGCCTTTTCGGACTCCCTCACCAACTTTCTTGCCGTCGGCACCATCCAACCGAAGTTCGAAAACATAGTCACCGGAGACAGGCTCTTGCGCAGCCGCCATTATTTCAAGAGAGGCAATATCCGTAAGATCTATCTCAGGCAACGCAAACGAACCTTCTTTTTGGGGTACCATCATCAACAAGTTGCCCTCATAGCTCATTGTTGAGTATTCATGCAAAGTTGTTGCCCCGCCAAAACCAATGGTATTATTTCTGAGAGACACGCTGGCATTTCCTGATAACGGTTTGGCATTAGCTGTTCCCCTATCGGTATAACTGGCTGACAGAATCAATAGGCCGTTAGGCATGAGCTTTTTACCCAGCGCTGGCTTTACCTCACCGGATTTTGGAAGCGACTCCTGAGTTTGGCCGTCTTCATTCAAGGACATTATCCAGGCTACAATCTTCCGCGCATCCGCTTCACTAAGATCCTGATGAGCCGGCATTGCCCGTTCTCCCCAGACTCCGGAACTGCCGTTTATTATTTTATCACTGAGATAAGAGTCGATATCCGTAGAATCCTGGTACCTTTGGGCAACAGCGGTATAGGCCGGCCCGACAGACTCTGAATCTATGTTATGGCACGCCTGGCAATTGAATGAAACTATCAAATTTTTACCGCTCATCGCTTCCGTCATTACTTTATGTCCCTGAGAGGCTTCCGCCATATCGTTTCCTTGCACATAGTCAGCAGAAACAAAAAGGGAAGACTCATTTTCTGATGCAGGCGGGCCATCCTTATCTTCAACACCCACCGAGTATGTAACAGGCTGATCAGGGAAATAAAAGGTGCTGTTGCCCTCGATATTTATGTTAACCACCGGAGCGGCATTTCCGGCATAAACCGAAACGGGTGTGCTTTTAGCTGTATGACCTTCCGTATCTTGCACCTCTACTGAGATCATAAACGCTCCCACCTCTTCAAAAGTATGAGTCAGCTTTGGCTCTGAGGTTTTCTTTGTCGTACCGTCACCCAGGTCCCAGGTATAGCTCAAGGGGTCCTGCTCGGGATCGCTGGCGGCTACCGTGGCCTCAATGGTGAGTGGCAGGGTCCCGGATGTTTTGTCAACGGCAATGTCCTCAATGAGCGGAGGCCGGTTACCGGCATTAAAGTCAATGCGGGATAAGCCGGCATCGGGATTTTGAGAAAACCACCCGCTCCCATATTCAAGAATATAGATGCTGCCGTCAGGTCCGACTTCCATATCAATAGGAGCATTAAAAGCTGTTTCCGGCATAAAAGGCTCCATCTTGTCGAAGTTTCCATTTGGCTGCATGGTTACGACCTTTATCCAGCCACGTATCCAATCATAGATAAAAAGTTTCCCGTCATAGTATTCGGGTAAGCGTTTTCCCTCAGGATAGATGTCAGTATAATAAACCGGACCGGCCATTGCATTTCTGCCTCCTTCGCCGACCTGAGGGAACTCCTGGGAAGCCCCGTATGGGTACCATATAAAGGCCGGTTGAGCAGGCGGCAAGTTTTCAATACCAGTATTATTGGGAGACAAATTTTGCGGGTTTCGGGGATCAAAAGCCTTGCCCGGCTCGCCGGTACTATAGTCATACCGGTGATAAGCATAATTATTACCCACAAACATAGGCCAGCCAAAAAAACCGGCTTCCCGTGCCTGGTTTATCTCATCATAGCCCCGGGGGCCTCTGGTTGCCATACTGTCGTTTGGGGCATCAGGCCCCACTTCTCCCCAGTACAGGTATCCGTTCTTCTGATCGACCGAAATGCGATACGGATTGCGATTACCCTGCACATAAATCTCAGGACGGGTACCCTCTTTTTCTTTGGGATACAGATTCGCTTCCGGTATATCATAGCTGCCATCCTCGTTCACACGAATGCGCAGGATGCTGCCGCGCAGATCACCGGCATTGCCCGATGTCCGGCGGGCATCATACTGTTCAAAGCCCTTGCGCTGATCGAGGGGAGCATATCCGTCCAGTACATACGGCTGATCGGGCTGGTTAAAAGGGGTAGAATTATCGCCCGTGGAAAGATAGAGCAGTCCATCATTATCGAAAGCAATGGAACCGCCGGTGTGGCAGCAGATATCCCGTTTGGAATAAAACTGCAGAATATGCGTCTCATCCTGCAACGTATCGTTTTTAAGCGTAAATCGCGACAACCGGTTCACCGACGTATCGGCCGGACTGTAAAAAACATAGACAAAGTTATTTTCTTTAAAATCAGGATCAGCTTTAATGCCTAAGAGTCCTTCTTCGGCATTCACATCAGGAACGTCCGTTTTCCAGTATACATCCAGCTGGCCCGCCCGGCTCACGGTAGAATCGCGACTTTTGTAGAGTAAGATCTCGCCCCGCCGCTGTGCAACAAGCACATCATGATTGGGTAAAATGGTCATCTCTGTTGGTTCCGTAAAAGTACCCTCTACAAGCGTGGTCTTTGAAAACCGATTGGCCTCGGGCACCCGTTCGGTCGTAACAGCGTCATAATCCAGCCTGTAGTTTTCGCCAATGGCATACTCAATACCGCCAAGAATATGTTTGAGGTACGGTTCTTCGGTAAAGGACGCTTTGGTGTGGCCCAACCCTGTGTAAAAAGCACGTCCCCCATCAAACTCATGGTACCATGCTATGGGATGGTTACCCATATCGGTCCCGCCCTTATAGCTGCCTTCATCGAGGGTCATTAAAACATGCACTTTTTTATTAAGGTTTTTATAACTGTACCACTCATCCGTTCGGGTCCATTCCTCAGGCAAAAAATCGGTGGCAGGATGATTGGCATCCTGTACATGCAATGTCCCCTCCTGCACAGCGGGATGGTCAACAAAATATCCGCCTACCAGGCGCCCGTACCAGCCCCAGTGATATTCGGTATCCGCGGCGGCATGAATCCCGACATATCCTCCCCCGGCTTCGATATAACGTCGGAAATCTGCCTCCTGATAATGATTGAGCACATCCCCCGTCGTACTTAAAAAGATTACGGCTGAATACTGCTTCAGAGTGTCTTCGGTAAACATTGCAGCATTGGCGGTGGTATCCACCTCAAAACCATTTTCCTTTCCCAGCTTTTCAATAGCGGCTATGCCATTGGGAATGGAATTGTGGTAAAACCCCGCTGTTTTACTAAAAATAAGCACTTTCGGTGATCCTGAACGCCTGGAGCAGGAAGCGACGACAACAAAAAAGATAAGGAGGGGAACAAAATTTCTAACTAAAGCAAGAAAACGTTTCATACAGTTTTTAGGTTACTTTTATTTTGCAGGAGCAATCATCGCATTTTCCATTGTTA
>DATGUX010000086.1:0-9661 GCA_035300985.1 Fodinibius sp. | reverse complement strand
CCAAAAACAGCATTTGATTGAGAACACCAACTATTTTGCCCCCCTTCCTGTCGATACTTCGGAAAGACCAAGCTACGCTCGCCGACTTAATACCCGGTCTGACACCAATGTAAAGGCACCGCGGGCAAGCAATTTTTTAGTGCTCGATACTCTCGAATCGACCTCAGCGCAGCAAGAATTGCAAAGCATAACCCTTTCCAAGCTACGCAGCTACCGAACTATTGTAGAAGATGTAGTCGTTGATACCGACTGGCGGATCACCAGGATTGCCCAATATCTTGTTGAAATCCACAAAAAGTTTTCCATCCCCATTGCCTGTATCATCTTTGTACTGCTGGGCGCCCCTATCGGCATGTACACAAAAAAAGGCAACCTGGGCTACGCGGCTCTGATCGGCACCGTATTTCTGACCATTTACTGGATATCCATTATACAGGGCGAAAAGTTAGCCGATCGCCTTTTTATTAGTCCCGCTGCAGGCATGTGGACTTCAAATATTGTGCTGGGCATTATCGGCATCTATATGGTTATCCGAATTAGCTCTTCCTTCAGGATATCAAATCTGTGGGGTAAAGGTGATTAAAAAGATCGACCGATATATTATCCGGCGGCTGTTTACCATTACCTTCTTCATGCTGTTGGTGCTCATATTTATTTTCATTGTCTTCGACTTTTCAGAAAATAGCGAAGATTTTACCGATCGCGGAGCAGCCTTTGCAGAAATTTTTGGCGTTTACTACCTAAATTACATCCCTGAGATTATACGTCTGATTATACCGGTTGCCATATTTATTGCCTGCCTTTACCTGACGGGACAAATGGCCGAACGCCTGGAAATCATTGCCCTGAAAGCGGCAGGCATCAGTCTGTATCGTCTACTGGTTCCCTACCTTGTCTTTGGATTCATCTTAACGGCGGCTGTCAGTTATATGGACGGCTTTCTTATACCCGATGCCAATACTAAACGTATTGCTTTTGAAGCTAAATACCTGCAGGGTAAATCTAAAAAAGTGGACAGCAACCGGCTCTTCAGGCAAGAGTCGGATAATACTATTTATAAGATTGGCTATTTTAATGCGGATAAAAATATTGGCTATCGCGTAGATGCCACGACCTTTGCGGGAGACAGCGTCGCGAAAACCGCTTATATTGAACGCATGATCTGGCAGGAGAAAAAAGAGAAGTGGAAACTTGAAAGTGTTGATAAGCGCATACTCACGCCCGGGGGCTACCGCCACGTGCATATCGATTCGACCGATACAACGCTGAATATCTTTCCAAGGGATTTAGCCCGGACCACCTCTGATATTTATCAGCTTACCTATCCCGAAGCCGAAAGCTATATCCATTCTATTGAACGCAGCGGAGCCGGAAATGTAGAATCGCCCAAAGTAAAACTTTACGGGCGCTATGCCTACCCCTTTTCAATTATCGTCGTCATTATTGTAGGCTTTGGCCTCGCCTCAGAACGTCGGAAGGGTGGCAAGGGCTTTTATATTGCGGCAGGCTTAGTTGTAAGCTTTCTTTATCTGGTGATGATGAAAGTTATTGAACCCTTTGGTGGAACGGGCGTGATTTCCCCGCTGCTGGCGGCAGTCTTACCGCACCTGGTCTTTTTGCTGCTCGGGCTGGGCATCCTGTATAATGCCCGTAAATAACGGATCAGCTTACCGAATAATTGGGCGACTCTTTAGTAATTTTGATTGAATGGGGATGACTTTCCCGGTAGGCCGCAGCCGAGATCTGTACAAATTCAGCCTGCTGTAAATCACTAATGCCGGCCGCTCCGGTATATCCCATTGCGGCACGGAGCCCGCCCACCATCTGATAAACTACTTCGCTAAGGTAGCCTTTGTAGGGCACGCGGCCTTCTATACCTTCGGGCACTAATTTATTAATGCTGTCTTCTACATCCTGAAAATACCGATCCTTTGAACCTTTTTCCATGGCACTGATGCTGCCCATACCGCGGTAGGATTTATATTTTCGCGATTCGTAAATAATGGTTTCGCCCGGACTCTCATCCACGCCGGCAAACATCGATCCCATCATGACGGCATGGCCGCCTCCTGCAATAGCTTTGGGGATATCCCCGGTTTGCTTGATGCCTCCGTCAGCAATGATACCGACGCCGGCTTCGCGGGCATATTCGGCGACCTCCATTACAGCACTAAGCTGCGGAACCCCGACTCCCGTAACAACGCGGGTCGTACAGATCGATCCCGGTCCTACCCCCACTTTCACTACGTCAGCCCCTGCTTCTACCAGTGCTTTAGCCGCATCCTTGGTAGCAATATTACCGGCAATAAGATCCAAGTCCGGGTGCGCCTCTTTAACCTGAGCTATCATGGTCAGCACGCCGGCTGAATGACCGTGAGCCGTATCCACCGTGATAATATCAACACCGGATTCTACGAGTGCATCCACACGCTCCATCGTATCGGCGGTTACCCCGACAGCCGCACCTACCCGCAGCCGACCCATCTCATCTTTACAAGCATTGGGATAATTCATCTTTTTTTCTATATCCTTAAACGTAATCAGGCCAACCAGCTTATTATCGGCACTGACGATGGGCAGCTTTTCAACTTTATGCTCCTGCAGCAGCTTTTCGGCCTCCTCCAGCGTCGTTCCTTCACGGGCCGTAATCAAATCGCCGCTGGTCATGATGGTGCTCAGCTTCTTATCCACATAGTGCTCAAATCGCAGATCCCGGTTTGTAACGATTCCAATCAGCTCGTTATCGCCTGCCACAATGGGTATGCCGCCAATTTTGTGCTTTTCCATGAGCGACCGCGCCTCGCGCACCGTGGCATTCTTACCCAGCGTCACCGGATCTACAATCATGCCGCTTTCGCTGCGCTTAACCATGCGCACCTGGTCCGCCTGATCTTCAATAGACATATTCTTGTGAAGTATTGCAATGCCTCCCTCGCGGGCCAGCGCAATCGCCATCCGATACTCCGAAACCGTATCCATTGCCGCACTGATAATGGGGACATTCAGTGTCAAATTGGGTGTTAAATCAACGCTGGTGTCGGCCTCACGCGGAAGCGTCTGAGAATGGGCCGGTACCAACAAAACATCATCGTAGGTTAAACCCTGCCGGGTAATTCGTTCAAAGGGAGAGGAGTTTTGCATAGTATTAATGTCTGCAAGTATTGGAATTCATCTTTGAGCAAAGATAAAAAAAATGTAAGCGACCTGCCTAACAGAATGTTAAAAACATTGCTGCCGGTTAGCATCGCTTACATCTCTGACGGCCCAAGGGCCTCTCTTATTTAAGATCACAACTTGCAGAACCTACTTACAAAGAACGAACACGCAAAGCATCAATGGCCGTTTGTTTGGAACAAGCACCCTCTCTGAACATATCGACCCAATAGACTACACGGCGCCGGCGACGCTCTACATGGGGATCACGACTGGAATAGTGCCCTTTTAATTCTTTGACCATGGCTGATATATCATCTTTTATCTCGATCTTGAGTGCATCCGGAAGCCCTTCCCATCCCATCAGAGCAAACATCTCATTCATTTGCTGATGCTCTTTCCGGGCTTCTTTGAGGACCTTACGGAGAACCGGTTCAACATTAGTATTTACACCTTGTGAGGAAATATTAACTGCTGCATTCATGGCTGATCTCTTTGGTTTAATTAATCTTCATTACAAAGGTAATCAGCCGGAGTGACAGCATTATGTCACCCCTCTTTAAACTTTTTCCCCGGCCGGTTTTTATAGCCAGTAAAAGCTCTTTGCACAACCCTCCCTTTAGTTAGATCTTTTACTTCTGAGGCGGGATGGAACTCCCTTTAAACCCTATGAATAGGTTTATCAAGAAGTGGCATTTTAAGTACAAGTTTTGCAATGGTCCTGCTTTCCCGAATTCCTCAAACTGAAAAAGGAACCACCGCCGGCGGTAAGATGTTATCCTATCAGAGTCAATGAAGTGCCAACTAAAATAACGTTATGCTAAGCTTTTATTATCACAAGAAGAGCTCATTTACGGAGTGGACAACAGAAAAGATGAGCGAAATGGTTATAGCCCACAAGGTGGTGGAGGCTGATTCCGTCTCCGATTTACCGCAGGAAATATCTCCCCGAAACCTGCCGGTTTTATCGGACGGCCACGAGTGTTGGGACTCCCCAGAAGAAATAAAACAATTTTTAGAGCAGCTCCACGGTGACCTTAAACTCAGCCACAGCCTGCAATCAGATGCCTGCCATATTGATCCCGACAATCCTGAAGAGTGTTTATAGAAAAGTTTGAAATATGGAAAAATATTTCAGCTTGCCTCTAAGGCAACCCTCAGCGCCTGTTAAAGTAATTTTATGGTCGCTGCCTTTATAAGAATGCCAGAAACTGTCCGGGAGCTGAAGAAAGAGCCCCGGTTGTAGTCCCAGCTCCATGCCGGCGGGCACAGCAAAGCACTGCAGCGGGTACCTTTATCTGGGGCAGGAGATCGATTCGGCCTCCCGCACTTGCGGGACGATGACAAAGATATAGAAACAGTCACCAGTCCATATTCATTGCGAGCGAACTTGAGGAGCAATATCGCTACCCTCCTTCAGTCGTCCCATGGAAAAAACAATAATGAACTGAATAGCCCTGAACAAAGCAATCTCCTTCTGCAGTGGTTGCCTTTAACTACATTAGGTAATCGTTTCAGCTCCTGCAGCTGGGGACGATGACAGGGTGTTGTGTTGGAAGCTTATTTAGTAAGATTTTACGTTTTGAACACTACTGCTTCTTCTTCAGCGCCCCCGGTTACTTCTCGGGATAGATAGAGTTTTTAGCAGCAAGCAGCGTATTCTTCATCAGCATAGCCACAGTCATCGGCCCCACACCGCCCGGGACGGGGGTAATCCAGCTGGCTTTCTTCTTTATACTATCAAAGTGGCAATCTCCAACCAACGAATAGCCCTTTTCTTTGGTTTCATCCGCCACTCGGTTGATACCCACATCAATGACTACCGCACCCTCTTTGACCATCTCGCCCTTAATCAGATTAGGCTGGCCGGCCGCCACCACTAAAATATCGGCGGCAATGGTATGGGCCGTCAGATCTTTCGTATATTTGTGACAAATAGTGGTCGTGGCCTTACCGCCGGCATGTTCCTTTGAAAGCATGATCGAAACAGGCCGGCCGACAATATCGCTGGCTCCAACCACTACGGCATGTTTGCCTTTGGTGGGCATGCTGTAGTATTTAAACAGCTCAAAGATTCCCGCAGGCGTGCATGAACGGAAACTGGGCTGGCCCACCGTAAGGCGGCCCACATTCATGGGATGGAAACCATCCACATCCTTGCGATAGTCAATGGCTTCAATAACATCGTGTGACGAAAGGTGAGAAGGCAGCGGCAGCTGTACCAAAATGCCGTCCACCGAGTCATCCCGGTTAAAATTATCAATGGTCTTTTTGAGCTGCTTGGCTGAAACGGTATCGGGCAGACGGTGGGTATCGGTTTCTATGCCCACCTCTTTGCAGGCACGGGTTTTAGCGCCGACATAGACATCGGAGGCCGGATCATTACCCACCAGCACGACCTGCAAGAAGGGCGATCGATTCCCATCAGAAACCCAATCCTCAACATCCTTCCGGACCTCTTCGCGGGTTAATTTAGCCACTTTTCTTCCATCAATTATTTTTGCGGACATCGTAAACTGTTAAATTTTGAATTAATAACTTTGCGAGACTGCTTGGCAAAATATAGTTCCGGCCACCTAATTACAGCCGTAACTTGTTCCGTTATCGCTCAATATCATACTTCTTCATCTTATTATAAATATGGCTGCGCTGGATATCGATGGCCTCGGCCGTTTGGGATATATTCCAGTCGTTCTCCTCAAGTTTGCGCAACAGAAACAGCCGTTCCGCTGATTCCTTGAAATTCTGGAAGGTATTGGCATTATCAAGCAGGCCTTCAGGTCCTTCGGCTTTGCGGCTTCCGCTCAGGCTAAGATTCTGGACATCCTCCTCCTCAATCGAGGCATTCTCGGCCAGCAGCCCCAGCCGCTCTACCGCATTTTGCAGCTCGCGGACATTACCCGACCACGGCAGCTTTTTTAACGCTTCAAGAGCAGCGTCTGTAAAGGATATCCCTGAAAAGGTAATATCTTTATCGGCCAGGCGCCGGAGCCAATCATCGGCCAAAGCCGGAATATCTTCGCGGCGCTCACGCAGTGGCGGCACGTGGATAGGAATGACATTCAACCGGTGGTATAGGTCCTCCCGGAAACCTCCCGCATCAATTTCTTCGAGCAATTCTTTATTGGTGGCAGCAATAACGCGTACATCAACGGATATCTTTTCAGCCCCGCCCACGCGAATGATCGTATTTTCCTGCAGCGCACGCAGTACTTTGGCCTGGGCATCGATGCTCATATCCCCCACCTCATCCAGGAAGAGTGTACCCCCATCCGCCTGCTCAAACTTCCCGATACGTTGGCTCATCGCTCCCGTAAAAGCTCCTTTTTCATGGCCAAAAAGCTCGCTTTCTAAAAGATCGGCCGGAATAGCCGCGCAGTTAACCTCCACAAAAGAAGCTTTGCTCCGCCTGCTCTTTTCGTGGACCCAGCGGGCAACCAATTCTTTGCCGGTGCCATTCTCGCCCGTCACCATCACGCGCGAGTTAGTTTCGGCTACCTTATCAATGGTCTTTTTAATGCGTTCAATAGCCGTACTCTCTCCGATAATCCGGGGCACTTCGGGTAAGCGCGAGCGTATGGTCTTATTCTCCTCGCTCAGCCGCTGCTGGTCCAGCGCATTGCGGACACTCACCAGCAGCCTGTTTAAGTCCGGGGGTTTTTGGATGAAATCAAAGGCACCTTTCTTTGTAGCCTCTACAGCAATTTCGATATTGCCGTGCCCGGAGATCATTATCACCGGAAAGCGAACGTTCTGCTCCTGCAGGTGAGAGAGAATTTCCATTCCGTCCATCCCCTTCATCTTGATATCCAGCAGCAGCAGGTCGACTTGTTCCTGCTCAGTCAGTGCAAAAGTCTGATCAGCATCTTCGGCTTCCAGCACCCGGTAATTTTCAAACTCAAGAATATCACGCAGTGAATTCCGAATACTTTCCTCGTCATCGGTAACTAATATCGTCGGCTTGTCATTTGCCATCTATATCTAATAGGTTTGGTATATTTTCCGAACAATCTCTTCCTGAACACGATCGATATAGGAAGTAGGTTCGGTATAATTATTGGTTACTATGCTGAAGGTCAGCGGATGTCCCGACTGGGCCTCCAGGTAGCCGCTTAGCGCCCGCACTCCGGAAATATAACCGGTTTTTCCGGTCAGTTTTCCCGCAATGGGCGTGCCTCTGAAACGGTGTTTTAGCGTACCCTTTTGCCCTGCCACCGATAATGAATGTCGGTACGCCTCAGCATAGGGATGAGACCGCATATTAACTAACATCATACTTAGATCCTCGATCGTCAAGAGCGTTGCCGGGGCCAGGCCGGATCCATCGCTTATTTTTAAATCTGATGTCTCCATACCCATTTTTTTTGCAAAATCTTCCATCAGCCGAAGTCCCAGTTCCGTACTGCCGGCCGTATGAAAATGTTCCGCAGCAGCTGTTTTCAAAAGCATCTCTGCATAAAAATTGTTGCTTTCGCTGTTAACCTCCTCCAGCAACTCAGCCAACGGCACGGACCGATGCTTGGTGAGCACCTGGTACTGACCGCTATTCCAATTTCTGGGTTGATTTTCCACAAATATTGATTCAACGGTTATGCCACTTTGAGCAAGGTATTTTTGCAGCGTGTCGATAAAATATTGTGCGCCGTCAAGCACCGCCAGCGCTTCTTCTTCCACATAATTCTTGGGGAGGCTGCTGCGCAACAGAATGGTATTGGTGCCCATGATGCGCCGGTAGGACTCATCATATTCGGAGTAAGCAGGCGTAATCACCTGCTCATTTATAAAATCAACATAATCGGTATCGAAGGGGAACCATTCGATGTTCGGCCTTTCGCCAATGTTATTACGCGCATATACGCTCAACTCCACGGTGTTTTCATTAAATGATAAAGCATTGATCTCCACGCCGTAATAAAAAGAAAGGTCATCCCAGCTCCATCCCTTGGGATAGGGTTTTTGGTCGAAATAGGCGTTATTCCCTACAAGCGAGCCATTAACATGCTCAATACCCAGCGAATCCAGTGCCCGGTAAAACTGATTAAAAACATAGAAACGATCATCCTGATAAAAAGTACCGCTGACAGACGGATCTCCGCTGCCCCGCACAATAATATCGCCGTGCCAGGTGCTGTCCTTCAGTGTTCCGATGCCATAGAGTTTAGTAACATATCGGAAGTCAGGTCCCAGCTCATCCAGGACCATTGCAGAGGTAAGAAGCTTCAGATTCGAAGCCGGACGCACAAGCTTGTCAGCATTAAAAGCATCAAGAATATTTCCGGTAGAATCGCGAATAATGACCGACCAAAAGGCATCATTGGCGCGGCTTTGTTCAACTACCTGCTGTATGCCAACAGAGGCAGCAACTTCCTGTGCATGCAATAACGCAGGACTCACCAAGACCGAAGCAATAACAAAAAAGCCAACACAAAAAGATCTTTTGGGTAGCATCAAAACTGATTTTATTATGAATTTATCATCCGCTCAGTGATACAATATCTTCTGCCTTAAACTGTGCGATGATCTCCTCTGATGTGGAACAGTCTAAAAGTCGCTCCCGGAACCCTCGGTTATTCATCAGCCGCGAGATCCGGCTCAGCATTTTTATATGCAGGCTATTGCTGGACTGCGGACCGGCCAGCAGAAAAACCATTTTTACCGGCTTTTGATCAATGGCATCGTACTCAACGGGATTCTTCAGAATCGCAAAAGCGGCATAGGTCTGCTCAATGGCCGGCGTTTTTCCGTGCGGTATCGCCAGCCCTTTGCCCACCCCGGTTGACATGATCTGCTCCCGCTCTTGTACCGCCTGCAGTATCTTCTCCGCCTCGCCATCAGATACCTTTCCCTTTAAGGATGCTACCAATTTTTCTAACACTTCAGCTTTATTATTTGCTTCTAAATCTGGCAACACATTTTGCGAATCCAATAAGCTGAGAATATTCATGCAGAAAGTTACTAACATTAGTGTTTCATATGCTGCCCAAATATAGGCATCGTTTTGCTTTGGATACAACTCTTTACCGGCCTTATCTTCATAAAGATTTTGTTTTCGTTAAAAGCTTCCGTTTAATACTTCCTCACAAATTTTGTAAACTCCATCCATGAATTTGTTGCAGGGAATTTCCGCCATATTACGCAAAGACTTACAGGCCGAGCTGCGCTCCCGCTATGCCATCAATACGGTATTAGCATTTGTTGGCGCCTCTTTGCTGCTTATTTTATTTGCCCTCGATGCGGCCCAACTTAGCCCCGTCCCCAAAAGTGCGCTGGTATGGATTATCATCCTTTTTGCTGCCCTCTCCAGCCTTTCGCGCTCTTTTGTTATGGAGACCGATAAAAAGACGTACAACCTGCTAAGGCTCCACGGGCAGGCGGCAGAAGTGTTTTTAGGGAAGCTGTGCTTTAATTATCTGTTTACGCTGGCCATTAACGTGACAACTTTTTTAGGATATCTCTTTTTGCTCGATATTTCGATTGCCGACTTAAGCGCTTTTTTATTAATTTTAAT
>DATGUX010000085.1:0-17682 GCA_035300985.1 Fodinibius sp. | reverse complement strand
TTTGATGACCGTTATCTGATTGAGGGAACGGTGCGGGCAGATGGAAGCAGTAAGTTTGCCCCGGGCAACCGATGGGGCCTTTTCCCGTCGGGAGCGTTGGCCTGGAATGTGCATAACGAAGCCTTTATGTCGGGTCTTGTAGATCAGGGGATTCTAAATCGTCTGAAAATTCGCTTGTCGTATGGGTTAATCGGGAATGAAAATATAGACCCTTATTTATGGCAGGAGGATGTTAATAACTGGGGATGGACAATGCGGGTGCCTAATCCGGAATTTACCTGGGAAAAGCAAAAGCAGGGCAATATCGGAGTTGACTTGACCATTCTGAATGACCGGCTTAATATTACGGCCGATGCTTACCGCAAGCATTCTTATGACCTGATCTTTTCCAGTTATCCGGTTCCGCCGTTAACGGGATCTCACAGTCTGGAATCTTCGGTCAATATTGGGCAGGTAGAGAATGAAGGATGGGAAGTTTCTGCCCAATGGAATGATAATATTGGAGACCTTTCCTACAGTATTGGCGGGATGCTCTTCAATAACCAGAATAAGGTATTAAAGGCCGGTTATATGAAATCAGATACCCTCATTTTTAAAGGGAACAGCGAAAGGATCTGGTACCGGGGCATAACCATGGATAATTATTACGGTTATGAAACGGATGGCTACTTCCAAAGCCAGAAAGAAGTAGAGAATACAGAGGCTAAGTTGCCTAATACTCTGCCCGGAGACATTAGATATGTAGATCAGAATAATGACGGCCTTATTAATAGTGAGGACCGGGTTAATCTTGGAAATCCCAATCCGCATTACAGCTATGCCGTAAATATAGATTTACGCTATAGACGATGGGATTTTAGTCTGATGGGCCAGGGCGTGGGTAAGCGGCTTGGCCGGCTGGATGATATGATAGGCTATCCGGTATTAATGGACGGTTCTACCAACAGTTATGGAAAACCCAGACAATATTATATGGATAATCGTTGGACACCCGATACCCCCAACAGCCGTTTTCCGCGAGTTTGGACCGGATCGACCACCAATGATGAGTTGAGCGATGTGTGGCTGAGTGATGCCTCATACTTTAGAATAAGGTCGATAGAGCTTGGCTACTCCATTCCTAATATTGGCCATAGTATCAAAAATGTGCGATTCTATGTAAATGTGCAAGATCCATTTACTTTTACAAACTGGGAAGGGCTTGATCCTGAAAAAGATGGAACCAATGGACGTTATCCGCGAATGACCAGCTATAGCTTTGGGATTAAAGCATCGATCTACTAATTAATATTTAATGACGAAATTTAAGACTATGAAAAAGTTATTATTTGTAATAATAGTTATATCTATTGGTCTGTCAGGCTGTAAAGACTTTTTAGACAAGACAGATCCTACGGCTACAAATTTCCAAGAATTTTTTAATGATGAAAGCGATTTGCGCCGCGTAGTATATAGTAGTTTTCGCGACGTATTTACCAATCCAGGGGAACGGAGATTGATGTTCTATATGATGGATGGAAGGTCCGACAATGCCTACGCCCGGGATAAGGGAGATCACCATCAAATAATAGCCAACGGAAATCTCGATAGCCACTCCAGGTTAACGGAGTACTATTATACTATACGGATGAAACATATAGGTAGAATTAATACCTATCTTGCCAATATAGACGTACCATATGTAGAGAATGAATCAATAAGGCTTAAATATGAAAATAATCTCAAAGGGCTGCGAATATGGCACTATTTTATTTTAACTATGCGCTGGGGCAATGTACCATATGTGATTGAACCGGTTACATTAGAGGAAGCTACTGCAGCGTCCATACCTAAAGAGCAAATATTAGACTCTTTATTCACACGGGGCCAGAAAATTGCCAATGAATTGCCCCCGGAAGAATATACCACCGACAAATTCATGTTCAATAAGTATTCTTTTAAAGGTTTACTAATGCGGTATGCCCTTTACAATGAGCGTTATAAACTGGCAGCTCAGCTGGCAAAAGAGATAATGGATAGTGGAAATTACGAGCTATATCCGGATTATGGTGCGTTATTTCAATATGAGGCCTCTTCCAATAATAATGAGTTTATCCTTTGGTTAAGCCATGACAGTTATAGCGGCAGTACCTGGTCTTTTAACCACTTGGGCCCGCACTACAGAACGGGAAATGGTGATTCATACCTTGTTCCGCTGAAGTCTTTGGTTGATTCATACTGGACCTCAAATGGATACCGAATAGGGAACTGTCCGATACATACAAAAGAGGAACATGAGTTGAATCCTAATCTTCATCGCGACCCGCGTTATGAGGCCAGTATTATGGGGAACGGAGATGTGTTTTATGAAGATACGATAGATATCTACGATCCCAATAGTCCAATGTTTTATGAAAACGAAAGAGCGAGTAGTTCAGGGTATTGGTTTAAGAAATTTGTAGATGAAGCGGACGCTTTTAAAAGCGGGGGTAATATGGAATTTGGGCTCCTGCGGTATGCCGAAGTATTGTTAACCTATGCTGAAGCCAAAATCATGCTCAACGATATTGATGCCTTAGCAAAGCAAAGCATTAATAAGGTCAGGGAAAGAGCGGGCCTGGATATGTCGGAAGCCGACGTAACCCTGCCCCGGTATGATGGCTATACCCAGGATCAATGGATTGATTTGATACGAACCGAACGAAGGATTGAATTTGCAGCCGAGGGACAGCGATATGACGATATTATACGGTGGGAAATTGCAGAAGAAGTGTTAAATCAACCTGCTTTAGGACATACACGAAAGGTTAATGGCGAGATTAAAACATTGCACATTGAAGATCGTTCGTTTGATCCGAGTAATTACTTGTGGCCGTTTCATGAAAGTATCTTGAAAGTAAATCCTAACTTGGAACAAAATGCAGGGTATTAAGGTATCAGACATTTTTTTAACCCTCCAATGGCCGATTATTCACTAAGTGGGATCTGTAAAACCTAATAGACGAACGGACTATTCTCCCATTGGATATGAGTAACCATAACAACCAATGGGAAACGCTACAACAACTTGGGAGTCATAAAAAATATTTTAATATGGAATGATATTTGTATAAAGAACGCTTTAATATCATTCTACTTTTATTTTTAAAACAAATGTAAGATCTTACTTAAGAATTGCTATTGAGCAAGATCTTATACGTTAATGATAATTAATCACTCTTAATCCCTTCACCTCCATGGAAGAAATTTCTCAACCGATTCCTAAATATTATCAGATATATGAAAAGTTATTGGAAGAGATAAGGAGTGAAAAGTTTAAAGATAACAATCGTTTTTATAGTGATGCCGATCTTGTAGAAAGATTTGAAGTTAGCCGGGGGACCATTCGCGAGGCCGTTAAACTATTGATCCAACAAGGATATATCGTGCGGGAACAAGGCCGGGGAACATTCGTTACAACCCCCACTATCGAGCAGGATTCGGATAAACTGATGGGCTTTACCGAACTGATGAGGAAACATGACATTAAGCCGTCAGCAAAGGTCATAGAGCAGAAGGTGGTAGAACCACCTATGGACTTGAAAAGCCTTATGAAGCTTGATGATGGTACAAAGCTGGTACGTATCATTCGAGTTCGATATGGCAACGAGCAACCGCTGATTATTGAAAAGTCCTATTTTACTTACGATTTGTTTAAGCCCATCTATGATATGGATCTTGAGTCAAACTCTATTTATGATTTATTATACAAATATACGGATACCAAGCTTGGTGAAGCCAGACAACGAATTACCGCTATAACTGCTGAAAAGACTGAAGCCAAACTATTAGAAGTAGAGATAGATACCCCATTGCTGCTCATGAAGCGTCTCATTAAGACAAAAAGGGGGGGGTATTTCCAATATTCTGAAGATGTATATCGCAGCGATCGAATTAATTTTACTACAACGACCAAGCCTTATGAGAATAATCGAGATAATCATGGCTGGCCGCTGGATCTTCAGCATCAGAATTGGTAATAGGGCACTTTGTTTTTGAAAAAGCATCTCTGATAATTGAGTAGTTAAAAAAATTTGACTTATACATGTGGTTTATTTAAGATTGTATAGACAACTATACAATAATAGAGGATCAATAATGCCAGATAAGTATATTTTAGCCCTCGATCAGGGCACGACAAGTTCAAGGGCCATTATCTTTGACAAAAGGGGAGACGCCAAATCCATTGCCCAAAAAGAGTTTAAGCAGATCTATCCCAAACCCGGATGGGTAGAACACAATGGAGGAAAGATTTGGTCGAGTCAATCTTCCGTTGCAGCAGAAGCTATAACCGAAGCCGGATTGCATGCTGAAGATATTGCAGCCATTGGTATAACCAATCAACGCGAAACCACCTTGCTTTGGGATCGTGAGACCGGGAAGCCGGTATATAATGCCATTGTTTGGCAGGATCGCAGGACCTCTGATTTTTGTGATGAGCTTAAACAGCAAGAAGGTATGATAGAAAAGATCCGCGATAAGACCGGATTAATTATTGACGCCTACTTTTCTGCCACTAAAATTAAATGGATTCTTGACAATGTAGAAGGTACCCGAGAGAAAGCGGAAAATGGGGAACTGGCCTTTGGTACTATGGATAGTTGGTTAATATGGAACTTAACACGAGGAGATGTCCATATTACTGATGCCACCAATGCATCTCGTACCATGTTATATAACATCCATCGTGGCGAATGGGATCAGGAAATACTTGAACTGTTGGACATTCCGGAGCGTTTGTTGCCGGAAGTGAAGTCTTCCAGCGAGGTATATGGAGAATCTAAGATTTTGGCCGAAAATATTCCGATTGCGGGCATTGCCGGTGATCAGCAAGCAGCCCTTTTTGGCCAGCGGTGCATCGATCCCGGAATGGTTAAAAATACCTACGGTACCGGGTGCTTTATGGTAATGAATACCGGCAAAAAGCCTATCACATCCGAGAACAATCTGCTGACAACCATTGCATGGGAAATAGACGGACAGGTTGAATATGCTTTGGAAGGAAGCATTTTTATTGCCGGTGCGGTTGTTCAGTGGCTACGTGATGAGCTGGGCCTTATACAAGAGGCTGCAGAAATAGAAGGTTTAGCCGCTTCCGTGGAAGACAATAACGGGGTATATCTTGTGCCTGCTTTTTCGGGTCTGGGGGCGCCTCATTGGAATCAGCACGCCCGGGGAACGATGGTTGGACTAACGCGCGGTGCCAACGCCGGGCATATAGCACGGGCAGCACTCGAAGGTATTGCCTACCAAACGATGGATGTAATAGCAGCCATGGAAGCTGATGCCGGCATCGAAATAAAAGAGTTGCGCGTAGATGGAGGTGCAGCAGCCAATAGTTTGCTTATCCAATTTCAGTCCGATCTATTACAGGTACCGGTTGTCCGGCCTAAAACACTTGAGACTACTGCTCTCGGTGCTGCATACCTGGCAGGTTTAGCTGTAGGTTATTGGAAAGATCAGGAGGAAATAAATAAACAGTGGCAAGAGGATAACAAATTCTCACCGAAAATATCGAATGAAGAAATACAAAAGCTAAAATTAGGTTGGGATAAGGCATTAGAAACTTCCATCTACTGGTCAGAACAATAGAATTAATATAAGAGATACGAAAAGCATTTGATGAAACGTCCAAAAATGATTCGAGCGGTTAGAAGTGCGACCGAACCGTGGGACTTTATTATTATTGGTGGAGGTGCAACAGGCTTGGGGGCAGCCGTTGACGCTGCCTCTCGGGGATATAAGACGCTATTATTAGAGATGGATGATTTTGCCAAGGGAACATCCAGCCGATCCACTAAATTGGTGCACGGTGGTGTGCGCTATCTGGAACAGGGCAATGTACCTTTAGTATTCGAAGCACTCAAGGAACGAGGGCTATTAATCAAAAATGCACCTCACTTGGTTCATAGTCAACCATTTATCGTGCCTTATTATAATTGGTGGCGGGGACCATACTACTGGATTGGCCTGAGATTATACGATATCCTTTCAGGAGAACTCGGACTTGGATCATCAAAATTCTTGTCTGTCCGTAAAACCTTAAAGAAAATTCCAACCCTCCAAGATGAGGGGCTGAAGGGAAGTATTATATATTATGATGGTCAATTTGATGACGCAAGACTTGCCATAAATCTTGCAAAGACCAGTGCTAAAGAGGGCGGAGTGTTGATAAATTATATGAAAGTAACGGGATTGTTGAAATCCTCAGATAAAGTCAAGGGAGTAAAAGCAAAAGATACATTAAGCGGCGAGGAATATGAAATTGAAGGACATTCGGTGATCAATGCAACAGGGGTCTTCACGGACAGTATTTTAGCAATGGATGAGGGTAGATCCAAGCCTATTATCAAGCCAAGTCAGGGGGTTCATATCGTTATCGATAAAGATTTTTTGCCCGGAGATACGGCTATAATGATTCCTAAAACCAATGATGGACGTATTTTATTTGCCCTTCCCTGGCATGACAAGGTGATGGTTGGAACTACTGATACGCCAGTAGAAAAAATAACCTCTGAGCCTGAAGCAATGGAAAGAGAAGTTGATTTTATTTTGAAACATGCCGGTGAATATCTCTCTAAAAAGCCAAATCGGGAAGATATAAGGAGCGTCTTTGCCGGACTCCGTCCACTTGTAAAAAATGGAAATGATGAAAATACGGCCGAGATTTCCCGTGATCATTCGCTAATTGTTTCCACCTCCGGCTTAGTAACTATTGCTGGCGGCAAATGGACAACCTATCGCAAAATGGCAGAAGATACCGTTAATCGGGCTTCAACTGTTGCAAACTTAGAGGAGAAGCAGTGCATAACGGAAACACTTAAGATTCATGGATGGGAGAAAAATGTTAACGAAGAGGATCCACTTCATTATTACGGAAGTGATAAAGTGGAAATAGAAGCAATTATTGAAGAGGATCCTGAATTAGGAAAATTGCTGCATCACCGGTTACCCTACGTAAAGGCAGAGGTTGTTTGGGCTACCCGTAATGAAATGGCTATGACTGTAGAAGATTTTATTTCACGCCGTACACGGGCTCTCTTACTGGATGCTCAGGCCAGTGAAGAGATGGCCCCTGAGGTTGCCCGGTTGATGGCTGAAGAAGCGGGTTATGATGACCAGTGGGTTAAGTCCCAGATTAAAGCTTATAAGGCTCTTGCTAAATCATACCAAATGTTATAAATAACCAAGCTTTTAAAGCTCTTGTTTGTTAATCGACAAAATTATTATAAAAAAATTCTAAGGGGATAATATATGTCACCATTTATAGCAGAAATTATTGGCACGGCAATTTTAATACTCCTGGGTAATGGAGTAGTAGCAAATGTATTATTATCCAATACCAAAGGTAATGATAGCGGATGGATCGTTATTACCTGGGGATGGGGAATTGCGGTGTTTGTTGCGGTTTTTATTGTAGGCCAGTTTAGTGGTGCGCATATTAATCCTGCAGTAACGGTAGGTCTTGCTGCTGCCGGCCTGTTTAAATGGTCGCTTGTTCCATTTTATATAATAGCTCAGCTTACCGGAGGAGCGATAGGCTCTTTTCTGGTTTGGCTATCATATAAAGACCATTTTAATGAAACGACCGATGAGGGACTTATCCTGGCCTGTCATAGTACTATACCAAATATTAGACGCTATACCTCCAACTTTACGACCGAGACCATCGGAACACTGATACTCGTACTTGGCGTAATATACCTGGTTTCGCCGGGATTTGTTGATGTTGATGGGCAGCTTTTAAAAACGATTACTATTGAGGGAAAGAAGGTAGGATTTGGTTTAGGGGCCCTCTCGGCATTGCCCGTGGGTCTGTTGGTTTTAGGAATTGGTTTATCATTAGGCGGGCCAACCGGTTACGCTATAAATCCTGCACGTGATCTTAGTCCAAGGATCATGCACGCTGTGTTGCCGATCCCAAACAAAGGAACCAACGACTGGAGCTATGCCTGGATTCCTGTGGCAGCTCCTATCGTTGGCGGATTGTTGGCTGCCGGGCTTTATATACTGCTAACGGGATAAGGTTTGTTAACCGTTGAGTGGAAATAGGGGCAGTACTCTGTCTTGTCTTTTGGACAGACGCAATCAGAGATAACAAAAAACGGGCTCCTTCCGAGATTAATAATTCTTTTACCTGCGCTTAATCTATCCTTAATGTAAGATTCACACCTTTTGGGCCTTTTGATGGAAGAGCAGAAAAGGTAGTGAAGGAACTCAGTAAATATGGATAGAAATTTATGAAGGGAATAAGATTTATTAGGATAATTTCCATATCAACAAAATAATTTTCGTAAAATTTTGCATAGCGACAGGAATTTCAGTACAATAATATCTGGTTGTATAGACATGTATATGTTACAAATCACTAACCTCAAAAAGCAGGGCAGTATGGGACAAAAAATTATATCTTCAATAGTGTTTATTTTGGGATTAAGCATTCAGGTCTTTGGGCAGAATATAACCGGCACCGTAACGGATAGTGAATCAGGTAGAACCTTGCCCGGCGTTAATATTTTGGTTAAAGGTACAAGCACCGGGACTTCTACCGACAGCGAGGGAAATTTTGAGCTGACGGTAGCATCTTTGCAAGATACATTGGTCGTAACATATATAGGCTATCGGTCAAACGAAGTACCTATAAATGGGCGCACAGAAATTAATATTGTAATGCAGCCGGAGGCTATTACCGGAGAAGAAATGGTGGTAGTTGGATATGGTACTCAAAAAGAAGAAAATCTTGTTGGTTCGGTTAGTAAAATGGAGATTGATGATATTTCTGCTCGTCCATCTGCCGGCATAGCAAGTTCTTTGCAGGGAGCGGTACCGGGGTTAAATATTAGAGCATCATCCGGGGGAGATCCATCAGCGACTCCTGAGATTAATATTCGTGGTTTTAACTCGATTAATGGAGGCTCGCCTCTTGTTTTAGTGAATGGTATAGAGGGAGATCTTGCAGATGTCAATCCCAATGATATTGAAAGTATAACCGTGTTAAAAGATGCGCAAGCTGCAGCAATTTATGGGGCCCGAGGTTCCTTTGGCGTCGTTTTAGTAACGCTGAAACAGGGTAGGGAGGGAGAGTTTGAGGTTGAATATTCCAATAATGTTGGATTTACAACAAATACGGCCCGTACGGATTTTGTAACCAATCCTGCCACCTATGCCAGATGGGTAGATGAGGCGATTGGCTCGTATCATAGTGGTTGTTATGTATGTTATGAAGGTGAGGACTGGGATATTGCTGAACAGGTAGGGAACGGCGAAAGAGAACCTTTCTATGAGAAACAACCCGATGGAACATATAAATTCTATGGGAATACCGATTATTATGACATCCTTTTTAAGGACCGGCGCTCGCATGTTATGCATAATCTCTCCGTATCTGGTGGTTCAGATAAATTAAGAGGAGTTATATCGGGGAGGATATATAAAAGGGAGAAAATCCAGAATATTCAGGATTCCGATATGAAGCGATATAATCTTCGGCTTAATTTGGTTGCCACTCCCTATGATTGGTTGGAGTTATCTGCTACCAGCAAGTTCAGTAGCAGATTTGATGAAGAATATGCGGGGACCAAAAACGGCTGGGGTGGCACTTTGGGAGTTAGTAAATGGCGTGATCTGTTTCCCAATTATCCGGCTTTTGTAGATGGTTATGGTGTGAGTGTGGGACGAACCAGAAATGGTTATGTAGGCCGGCTGGGTGCCTTAAAAGAGGGGGCTGCTCATCGTAAGTGGCAGTACGAAAGCCAGACTAACACATTAAAAGCTGTAGTAAATCCCGTTGAGGGATTAGAGCTTAATATGGACTATAGCTATAATATTGACAGAACAGACCGCACCTTTTCATACTCACCATTTTCCTATCTGTCCGGTAATGAACTTGAATTGGTTGAGGGTGCGGGTCTTAACCGTCATAACGAGTATCGTTGGAAGGATTACTATAAAGCGTTGAACATTTATGGGACATATGCCAGGGATATAGCAGATAAGCATAATTTTAAGTTGATGCTCGGTTTTAATCAGGAAGTGTTTAACCGCGATAGAATAGGTCTCAGAATTGAAGATTTGCTCACAAGAGATAAGGCTAATATTGCGTTTGGAACTGAAATGTTAGATATGGAAGGTTCTACGTTAGAATGGGCTCTCCAGGGCTATTTTGGACGATTTAATTATAATTATGACGGGAAATATTTATTGGAAGTTAATGCCCGTTATGATGGGTCATCTCGTTTTCCTAAGGGCAACCGCTGGGGATTTTTTCCGTCAGTGGGTGTGGGTTGGCAAGTAGATGAAGAAAGCTTTTGGACTTCTTCTTTGGACAATGTGATTTCCTCATTAAAATTGAGAGTTTCATACGGGAAGTTGGGAAATCAGAATGTAGGCGTAAATACTTTCAGACAACTCATAGGGATGGGCAAAACATCTTGGTTATTTGATGGACAAGAAGCCAATTATGCCAGGGCACCGCAGCCACTGCCGGCAAATATTGGCTGGGAAAAAATTACCTCAACGAACATCGGTATTGATATGAGGTTTTTAAAAGATAAATTAACGGCTTCTGTTGATCTGTATGAACGCAATACAAGTGATATGTATTTACCGGGACAACCACTCGCTGGTGTCTTCGGCGCCCCGGAGCCCCGAAGAAACTATGCGTCTATGCAGAACAAAGGTTTTGAATTAACGGTTGGTTATAATGATCAATTTGAGGTAATGGGTTCCGAGCTTTCTTTTAATATCCAAGCCAATGTATCTCATAATAAAGGCGTAATAACGAAATTTGATAACCCAAATGGATTATTGAGTACTTTCTGGGAAGGACAGGAGCTTGGTGAAATTTGGGGGTATCACATTGATGGGCAGTTTCAATCCGATAAAGAAGCCGCAGCCTTTCAAAATAAATTTGGCCGAGACAATTTGTTTGAGGTGTATAGAGGAATTCTTGATTATGGATCAAATACGGACTGGAATTACCTAAAAGGTGGAGATCTTAAATATGTGGATGTGAATGGAGATGGAAAAATTGACAACGGCAATAATACCCTGGAAAATCCCGGAGATTTGCAAAAAATCGGGAATGCAATGCCACAGTTTCCGTTTGGTTTTAATATTAGCGCCAACTGGAAAAATATTGATGTCTCTGTTATTGGCCAGGGCGTTGCAAGGCAAGATTGGTACCCATCAGGTCCACTGTACTGGGCTACTTTTCACAGGCCATATGTATCTTTTATTAGAAAAGATATTTTGGATAAAGTATGGGATCCGGAACATCCAAATGATCCTGAAAGAATTTATCCTCAAAGGCAAAGGGCCTATAATGCTCTGAGTTCAGGCCGTATGTCATATAATCTAAATGACCATTATTTAACAAATATAGGTTATCTCAGAATAAAAAATCTAACCGTTGGATATACCCTGCCGCCAGACCTTACGCAAAAAGTCAGTCTCAAAAAGTTAAGAATCTTCTTTAGCGGTGAAAATTTATTTACCTGGACTTTTGGAGGGTTGACTGAGTATTTGGATCCGGAGGAGGTAGGTGCACACGTAAGTTATTCAAATCCTAATGGTGTTAGTGCACGGCCTGCAACAAATACGCAACTATATCCTATGGGTAAGACTTACTCGGTAGGCGTACAAATCAGCCTATAGGAGTGTAGAAAGTGTTTGATCACCTGCACTGAATTCGGAGGAAATTCCTGTTATGTCTTAATAAAAACTCAGGCTTTAATATTTCCTCTTTAATCCCGAGGCAGAACCACTGTGAACTTTTTAATCAATAATGAAAAAATAGGTATAACGATGAGTAGGATAAGGCAAATATCAACAATAGTAATGTTGTCCCTAATAATTGCAAGCTGCCAAGATATACTTAATCAACCGCCTGATGATGCTGTCACAGCAGATGAATTTTTTAACACGGGGGACGACTTAAGGGCTTATACGAATGATTTGTATGGTGTTTTGCCCACAAAATCGGTGTATATGGACGATTCTGCTTCAGATAATATTTTGGGGGTAAGTGCGGCCAGCAGAATTGAAGGTACACGTACTGTACCAACGGATAGGGGAAGCGGGGGATGGTCCTGGAGTAACTTACGTAGAATCAACTATTTCCTTGAAAATTATAGTAAGGTAGAAGATGCGGATGCCAAGGCCAAATACTCCGGCATTGCCAGGTTTTTCAGAGCTTATTTTTATTTTGATAAAGTTAAGCGGTTCGGAGATGTACCCTGGTATAGTGAAGTATTGGGTCAGGATGATGAAGAATTGCTGAATAAAGTCCGGGATCCGCGAACATTAGTGATGGACTCGGTTCTTGCCGACATAAATTACGCTATAGACAATATTCCACCCGAAAAAAAATTGAATCGAATCACAAAATATACGGCCCTTATTTTAAAAGCTCGTATTGGTTTGTTTGAAGGGACGTTTCGAAAATATCATGAGTTAGGAAATTATGAAAAGTTTTTAGAAGCAGCAGTCTCTGCTGCCAAAGAGTTAATAGATTCCGGGGCTTACACTCTATATACCAGTGGGGGTACAGATCAGGCATATCTGGATTTGTTTGCAAGGAATAATCAAGATATGACAGAAACAATTTTGGCCGTGGATTACGAATTTGGCATAAGAACACATGATTTAGCATATCGGATGACTGCTCCGACCCAGGGACGATGGGGCCTCACGAAAAATCTTGTTAACAGTTATTTGATGGCTGACGGAAGCCCGTTTACTGATCAGAAGGGATATGAAACTATGGGATTCTACGAGGAGATGCAGAATAGGGATCCAAGACTGACCCAAACCACGGCAGGACCTGATTATAAGACCTATGATTCGGATAAACTTGAACCCGTGAACTTGAATATAACAAGAACGGGCTACAGAGTGATAAAAGGATTACCTCCAAAAGGAGAACAGTGGGGGGCAGGTGGATCATACAATGATGTTATTCTGTTTCGTTATGCTGGGGCTCTGTTGATTTATGCTGAAGCGAAAGCCGAGTTGGGTACCCTTACCCAGGGTGACCTGGATATCTCCATTAATAAATTGCGTGACCGAGTTGGCATGCCGCACTTAAATATGGCAGATGCCAATGCGAATCCCGATTCCTATCAGGAAGCTATGTATGAAAATATTGAACAGGGAGCTAACAAAGGAGTCATTCTGGAGATTCGCCGTGAACGAAGAATTGAGATGGTGAATGAAGGGCTTCGGTGGGGCGACTTAATGAGATGGAAAGAGGGTAAAATAGTTGAGCAACCCATTAGAGGTATATATTTCTCAGGTCTGGGAGCCCATGATTTTAACAATGATGGCAAGGCCGATGTATATGTACATGATGGAGATGCCTCTGGGGCTCCTGAGGGGGTAACAGCAACAATAAATATTAATGAACGGCCGCTCACAAATGGTACTTCTGGAAATTTACAATTATTCGATGAAGGATCATTTGAAGAACCTAAAGACTACTACTATCCCATACCCCTCGAAGACTTAGAGTTAAACCCAAATTTAGAGCAGAATCCGGGTTGGGATGGACGGTAATTTTATTCAGTCAGGTGGTGTATTTTCGGAAAAGGCCATCCTGAAACCCCGGTCCAGCTCCAATATTGATGATACCAAAGTGGGACACCCAGCTGGAAGAAATTGAAAGCGGAAAAGTGACGCAGTTTAAATAGACAACAGGAACCCAGATAAATGAACATGCAAGACAGTATGGATCATAACGATGACCCGAAAAAAAAGTCTGAAAAAAATAAGAAAGACACTGAAAGCTGGCTGAATAAACATATAGACCGGAAAGATTTCCTCAAAAAATCACAGAAAATAGGTGGCCTGATTATTAGTGGAGGCATACTGGGTTCTCTGATGCCACTTGCATGCAGCAGTAAGGCGACTAATGCACCAGCCTTGCATACACCGTTCAAAACCCAAAAGAATCCCTTTCAACTGGGTATTGCTTCCGGTGATCCACAGTCGGATGGCGTCGTGCTTTGGACACGTTTGGCGCCGGAACCATTGAAGATCGGTGGTGGCATGACGTCTGACCCGGTTGATGTACACTGGGAAGTGGCCGAAGATGATGCTTTCAATCGTATTGTTCAGTCAGGAACAGCTGTCGCCGATCCGAAATGCGCACATTCTGTTCATATAGAACTGGAAGGGCTGGTCCCCAACCATAAATATTATTACCGTTTTAAAGCCGGCGCAGAGGTGAGTCCCACCGGCCGGACCCAAACAACACCCGCTGCAAACGAGTCAACCAGTGAATTAAACTTTGCCTTTGCCTCCTGCCAGAGTTATACCCATGGATACTACACTGCCTATGATCACATGGTGGAAGAAAATATTGACGTTGTCTTTTTCCTGGGCGATTATATTTATCAGGATGGGAGACAGGGACATATCGGTCGCGGACATATACCCAGCGCCACCATCCATTCGCTGGCTGACTATCGCATCCGGCACGCCCAGTATAAAAGCGATCCTTCGCTGCAGGCGGCCCATGCGGCCTTTCCCTGGATTGTTACTATCGATGACCACGAGATAAAGAATAATTGGGCAGGTGACAGTCCTTCTGCGGGTAGTAAAAATAACAGCGATTTTTTGGATCGGAAAGCTCATGCATTTCAGGCCTATTACGAGCATATGCCGATACGTGCGCGGGCTATGCCTGGCAATAATGTTGAAACGCAATTGTATCAGAGCTTTACCTACGGAAATTTGGCCAAATTTAATGTACTGGATACCCGTCAGTTCCGTACTGATTATGCTTGTGAAACCAGCCACCTTGCTGAGGATTGTGCCGAGCGCCTGGATAGTTCACGCACTATGTTGGGTGAAGAACAGGAACAGTGGTTGTTTAGCGAGCTCAAAGAATCATCATCCCGCTGGAATATACTTCCCCAACAAGTGTTTATGGGACAAATGGACCGGAAATCCGGACCGGAGGAAGCCTTCAGCATGGATAAATGGGATGGCTATGTGGCCACACGGAACCGGCTTTTTAAGGTCATAAAACAATATAGTGTATCAAACCCCGTCGTGTTGACCGGGGATATCCATCGTAACTTTGCCAGCAATCTGCTGGAAGATTTTAATGATCCCAATTCGCCTATTCTCGGATCTGAATTGGTATGCACCAGCATTTCATCGGCCGGAAATGGAGCTGATATTACCGATTCTGGGAAGAAAATTTTGGCTGAAAATGCATGGATTAAATTTGTCAACCGTCAGCGTGGCTATGTTCGCTGCCAGTTGACTCCCGGGCAGCTTAGAGCCGATTTCAGGGTTCTTCCGTATGTGGAAAAGCAAGGGGCACCGATCAAAACGCGGGCTTCTTTTGTAATTAAAAATGGTCAGCCGGGCTTGGTCCGGGTATGATAGTTAAAAGGGCCAGGCTTTTAAAAGCAACGATTGTTTTTTGTTTCACAGATACTAAGAGCAGGCTTTTCGAAAGTATCCTAAAAGTAACTTCATGTTTACAGAGCCTTTTGGGATACTCTATTTTATAGATGTCCGATATTTAGTATATATGATAGTGTTTTTTATATCTATCCGGTAATTATGGTTGAGGAATATAGCTTGAGAGTAGATGAGAAAAAGGTTTTCTATTTATTTGATCGGAGTATATAGATCTTTACTAAAGAAAAGTAATCACATCAGTCAATCGGGACTATAAAAAATATAAAATGAAACCAGTATTCCTTATATCTGCCTTTATTCTATTAGTATCATGTAGTAACCCTAAAACTCATTTCGATGAGCAGGCCCACCGCGGCGGCCGCGGACTGATGCCTGAGAATACGATTGCTTCCCAGAAAACGGCCATTGATTATGGTGCTACCCTGGAAATGGATCTGCAAATGTCTAAAGATAAGAAGATTGTCGTCTCCCACGATGCTTACTTTAGCAGTAAATTTTGTTTAGATCTGAATGGGAAGCCCATGACGAAGGAGGAGGGCCGAAGCCGGCTGCTTTATGATATGCCCTACGACAGTGTGGCCCAATACGATTGCGGGAGCAAGCCGCATCCTGATTTTCCACAGCAAAAGAACCTGCCTGCCCATAAGCCGCTGTTGAGCGTTTTAATAGATTCTGTTGAGGCCTATGCTAAAGAAAAGGGGCACATAAATCATTATAACATAGAAATTAAATCCAGTCCAAAGGCTGATGGGAAGCATTACTCCAGGCTGGAAGCATTTGTCGATTCAGCGATGGCTGTTATTGAAAGAAAAGGTATTGCAGAGCGGACCATAATCCAATCTTTTGATGAAAGGGCGCTCAAGAAGGTGCATGAAAAATGGCCTCAAATGGAAGTCGCCTATCTTGACTGGGCAAAAGACACAGCAGAAGCACAGACCTATATCAACGCCCTGGGCTTTAAGCCTGATATATTTAGCCCGAACTTCCGGTATGTTACCGAAACGCTTATCAGGCAACTTCACGAACTTGATATAAAAGTAATTCCCTGGACCCCCAACACGGTGGAAGAAATGCAGAAAATAAAGGATATGGGGGCGGATGGCGTAATCACGGATTATCCTAATCTGTTTGTTAATTTGGAATAATATTTTCTAACGTCAGGTTGCTCATTATAAATGAGCATAAATATTCTTGCCAGTAATTTATTTTAGACCAAAAAAATATAGACTGCACTTTAGCGTTCCTGACGGTCGGCTAATCCCGGACACTTTGGCAAAAAAAGACTAAAATTTAAATTCTACTATAATATCTAATAAATCATGTTTACTTCATATAGTTCCACTCTTACGCGCTTTCTGGGGTCAGCTTTACTGCTCACTACCTTGTTTATACTGCAATGGTGCGGTGGTGAAAAAGAAACACCCGAAACCAGCGGACCGACCTCAAAAATTGAAATTATTGCCCATCGGGGAGATTCACACTCCAAGCCTGAAAACACCATGGCCGCCGTTCATTCTGCATGGCAAAAGGAGGCCAACGCCATTGAGATAGATGTCTATTTAACGACGGACAAGAAGATAGTTGCCATCCATGATAAAACGACCAAGCGTACGGGAGATAAAAATTTATCTGTCACCAAAAGCAGTGCTCAGGAGCTGCGAACCGTTGATGTGGGATCATTTAAAGGGGAGGCATTTGCCGGCGAAAAAATTCCCTTTTTAAAGGAGATAGTTGAATCTGTTCCCTCTAATAAACGGTTGTTTATTGAGATTAAAGATTCGGATCGCATTGTGCCGTATGTCAAGGATATCATTGAGCAAAGCAGCAAGAAGGAGCAGATGGTCATTATCAGTTTTAGCCTGGATGTGGTTAAAGCCAGCAAAAAACAGATGCCTGATATTCCCGTTTATTGGCTGCGTTCGGCGCGGCGAGATGCTGAAACGGGCAAATATCAGACGATTAATACTGCGCTTCTGGATACCGTACGTGAGTATGGTTTAGACGGCCTTGATGTACATTTCCAGGGCGTTACACCGGAACTTGTCAAAGCAAGCCACAAGGCCGGATATGGGCTTTATGTGTGGACCGTTGATGGCAAAGAAGAGCTGAAAAGGATGCGTGAGCTTGGAGTGGACGGTGTGACAACCAACCGGGTTTCTCGTGCCCAAGAGATCCTCCGATAACATTGCAAGTAAAGACCTTTTTATCCTCTATCAGATGATTCCCCGG
>DATGUX010000084.1:0-7404 GCA_035300985.1 Fodinibius sp. | reverse complement strand
TGATTTCCTGGATCATACTTTTCTGGATGCAAACGGTCAGCCTTTTGAGCGTTCTAATGAAGAGATCATCCAAAAATTTGAGGCCATCACCGGTATCCGGGAGCGCCGCTATGCCGACGATGATATTCTGGCTTCCGATATGGCTGCTGAAGCCGGTCAGAAAGCACTACAAATGGCTTCTTTTGATCCGGAAGAGCTGGATTATATTATTGTAGCACATAACTTTGGAGATATCCGCGTCGATAATCTTAAAACGGATATTGTCCCCAGTCTGGCCTCACGCGTAAAGCGGCAGCTGCAAATTAAGAATCCATCCTGCATTGCCTACGATCTGCCTTTCGGATGTCCGGGATGGCTACAGGGCCTTATCCAGGGCAACTACTACATCCGGAGCGGCGATGCTAAAAGCGTGCTGGTCATTGGCTCCGAAACGCTCTCGCGTGTGTGCGACCCGCATGATCGTGACAGTATGATTTATGCCGACGGGGCCGGCGCTGTTCTTTTGGAGGCCCGCTCATCTCACGAACCGACCGGCATTCTTACTCACGCTGCACGGACCGATGCCCATCCGGAAGCCGATTATTTAACGATGGGATCTTCGTTCAACAGCCGCCAAAACGATGCCCTATATCTTAAAATGCAGGGCCGCAAACTCTACCAGTATGCCCTCGAACAGGTGCCGGGCATTGTCAAAGAATCGCTGGATAAAGCCGGGCTCTCCGTTGAAGACATCTCCAAAGTATTAGTGCATCAGGCAAATGCCAAGATGGACGAAGCTATCCTCAAGCGGTTGCTAACGCTCTATGGAATCGATAAGAAACCGGAGGGTTTAATGCCTATGACCATTTCGTGGCTGGGAAATACATCCGTGGCTACCATTCCAACCATGTTCGACCTTATTGGCCGCAATAAAATGGACGGCCATGACTTCGACAACGATGAATATGTTGTTTTCACTTCCGTTGGAGCCGGCATGAATGTAAATTCAATTGTATATAAAATACCCCGAGAGAGATAGTAGGAATTCAGTAAAAAATATCTTACCTTAAAGCACACTAATTAATTACCCACCTGCGACGTAGTAATTTAATGTAGAGAGACGGTAACTCAACTCCTCTCATCAGACGAAGCCCACAGGTGTATAAATACACACAACACAATATGACACAAGGAAAAGTAAAGTTTTTTGACGCAGAAAAAGGATTTGGTTTTATTAAGCCCGATGATGGCGGCGATGACGTTTTTGTTCACCGCAATAATATCGAAAACCTTGACTATAATCAGGGTCTTGAAGATAATGAAGCCGTTGAATTTGAAATTGAAGAAACACCTAAAGGTCTCAGCGCTGTTAACGTACAGAGCCTCGACTACAAATAGGTCGCTTTCTTAGTTTACTTATTTGCCTGCTTCCGTTATGGAGGCAGGCTTTTTTATTTTTAAGCCCTTCTTCTGAAAAGCCCCTCGCATATAAGCCGTCAGCCGATTCCACCTTTTATTTATTACAGTCCAATACTATCTTACTTCTCGACGCTGATTAATACATATCCCGACAATAAACAGTCATTCTTCGATTATGAAAGTCCCTGATCCTATTCAATGGCAAGATTTCAACAAGATTGATCTTCGGATTGGTACAATCATTGAGGCAAATGATTTTCGGGAAGCACGCGAACCTGCCTATATCCTACGAGTGGATTTTGGGAACGATATTGGCATTAAAAAGAGCAGTGCACAAATTACCGACCATTATTCCAAAGAAGAGTTGATCGGCAAGCAGATTGTGGCGGTGGTAAATTTTCCTCCCAAGCAGATTGGACCTATCATGTCGGAGTGCCTGATTACCGGTTTCTACCGATCCGGCAGCGAAGTGGTGCTGGCCGTACCCGATCACAAAGTGCCCAACGGCGCCCGGCTGCGCTAACTTCTCATTTCTCCTACATATATTAGGGCATTCCGGGAACCCATCCTTTCTATCATATGTTGTTCAGTGTGATAATTGAGTTTTCAGAACGCCGGTTATTATTAAATCCAAATGAGTAATATTTGCGTATTTCCGCTTAACAAGCACGGCCAATAAACAAAAGGGTTGTTATGAAAATTTTGTACATTTTATTAGCAGGTTCTGTTTTTCTTCTTACTCTGTATAACTTCAACACTCAAGAACGATCTTCTATGGATAGTCCCAAAATGGCTTCTTCGGATACAACCGACATCGATTTACAACAGGCAACTCTTGGGGCCGGCTGTTTCTGGTGTGTAGAGGCCGTTTTTGAAGAAGTAAAGGGCGTCAAAAGCGTAACCGCCGGCTATGCGGGCGGAGAGGTCAAAGATCCTACCTACCGACAGGTTTCTACGGGACAAACCGGCCATGTCGAAGTTACGCGCATTGAATACGATCCATCGGTTGTTTCCTATGAGCAGCTGCTGGAGGTTTTCTGGCATACGCATAATCCCACAACTAAAAATCGCCAGGGTGCAGATGTAGGTCCCCAATATCGATCGGTCATCTTTTATCAAAATGATAAACAGAAAGCTATTGCGAAAGCTTCGTTAAAAGAAACCGCTGAATCCGGTCTTTGGGAAGATCCGATTGTAACTGATATTGAACCGCTTTCTAACTATTCTCGGGCTGAAAACTATCATCAGAATTACTACGAAAACAACCCCAATGCAGGTTATTGTACGGTGGTTATTGCTCCAAAATTGAAAAAATTCCGCAAAGAGTTTTCGCATATGCTTAAGGATCAATAACCGTAAGTACGATATATCAGGTTTCTAAAAACTCTGCGGCCGCTGATCTATGGCTAAGTCTTCGGTTAAAGCTAAACGAAATGACCGTACCTCCCTCTGTGCTGATCGTCCAGTCGGCCTCCAGCTGCTCCATAAAGTTATGGATGAGCGTCATGCCCAGGCTATTGGCATTATCCAGTGAAAAATCCATAGGCAGCCCGCACCCATCGTCGGCAATACGGGCGTAAATCACCCCGTCTATTCCGGTTATTTCTATGGTTATTTCACCTTGTTTACGACCCCGGAAGGCGTGTTTAAATGCATTGGTAACCGCCTCATTCACGAGCAAAGCAAAGGGCACGGCCTTATTAATGGTAAGTTCAACATCATCAATATCGAAAGTTATGGTTATCTGTTTCCGTGCACCCGCTGTGCTTTGGATAGCCTTTACCAGCTCCTTAATGTAGGGCATCAAAGCAATACGCGAGAGGCTTGCCGACTTGTAGAGTTTTTCATGTATGAGAGCCATTGTTTGAATACGATTCTCACTTTCTTGCAGCATTTCTTTAACCTCTTGGTTGTCCGTATCATACACCTGAAGCTGAAGAAGACCCGAAATAATCGCCAAGTTATTTTTTACCCGATGATGGATCTCCTGCAGTAACACGCTTTTTTCTTCAAGCGACGCGTGAATTTCTTCGGCGTATTTCTTTTGCTCGGAAATATCGATATACATACCAAATCCAACTACCCGGTTGTCATCGAGATATACGGGAATACCTGCAACATAAACATCGATAATGGAACCATCCTTGGTTTTTCGCTGCGTCTCCTTTTGAAAGCTATGCGGAATGTTTTGGTCCTCAGATAAATAAGTTTCCTTTTGGGCTTCCAGATTGCCTATAATAAATTGGTCCAGTTTCTTTCCCTTGATTTCTTCCTCAGAATATCCAAATAACTGTTCAAAGCTTTTATTTACACTCAGCACCTTCCTTTCTTCATCTGCCATTGCTATGGCCGCAGAGGATTGCAAAAATAAGTTTCGGAAAAGGCTTTCGCTCCTTCTGAGTTTTCTTCGAGCTTCTTCTTGCTTGGTTATATCATAACCAACTCCAATTAAGTAGTCCTCATCGTTGCGTTTAAAATATTTGGCCGTTAAATGATAGGGTATCATCCCGCCATCCTTGGTAATCACTTCGGCCTCTGCCTCAACCTCATCAGTAATATGCATTTCCCGGATTACAGACACAGCCTGCCCGCTTTCCTCCTCCTTAAAAACATCGGCAACGGTCATATTATTTAGTTCCTTTGCGTTATAACCGAGTTGATCTAAAAAATTCTGATTGTACTGACAGAACCGGCGCTCATCATCTACCATATAGAAGATGCCCGGCAGCGACTCAATGAGCGACTCATTAAATCGTTTTTCATCCCGCAATTCCTGCTCGGCCTTTTTCCGCCTGCTGATATCAAGGCCGGTACAAAGGTAATAGACATTCTCGTTCAGAGTAATCTGTTGACCATTCCAAAAGTAGGGAATCTTCTGTCCATCCTTCGTTAGGAGCAGAAGCTCTTCACCCGCATTCTCCTGTTGCTGCATAAGTATTATAGAATTGCGCAATGTAGTGTGATACTCATCGGCAACAAATTCAAAAACGGAAGCCTGATTAAGCTCCTCCTTTCCATATCCCATAAGCTGTTCAGCATGCCGGTTCCATTGCACGATTTCCAACTCCTCATTTATCAGTATACAAATACCGGGCAGACTGTTCAGTATAGTTCGAGTATAGTCGCGCTGCCGGATCAGCGACCGCTGGGTTTGCCTCCGCTTTTTAAAGGAGGCTAAAATATCTGCTGCCGTTTTGAGCAGCGATATATCCTTTTCATCCCAATACCGCGGTTCCTGCATATCGGCAAACCCGATATAACCATCCCATTGTTGATCTATCATAATAGGAATGGCAAGCACGGACTGCACTTGCTGCTGGGCAAGAATGGGGCGCATTTGGTCGGGGGCATCATCAATTTGAACTTGTGCAACCTTTTGGTTTGACAATTGATTGTACCACCACGAAGCTTCTGAATATTTGAAATCACCCTCTCTGTCAATATTTTTTTGCTTAATATCATCAGCATATACCTCTCCCTTAAGCTCTACGTAGAGCCCGTCTTTCTTCTGCTTATTTTTATAAAGGTACACCCGGTCAGCCCCCGTTGTCTCAAGAAGGACCCGCAAGCTTTTATTTAAAACGTCCCTCCCGGTGCCTTCCAGCAGAAGACTGGAGCATTGCGCTATAGCCTTTTCATAGCTTAAGCGCCGCTGCAACTCCGCTTCAACCTTTTTGCGCCTGAGCACTTCCTGTTTGAGCTCCTTCGTTCGTCGTTTCTTATGGGCTTTTAACTGATTGTTTCTTTCTTCTTCCTTTTTCCGATTCGTAATGTTTATAGACGATCCGTAGATAACCGGGCCGTCACTATTTGCAGCTGGCACCCATTTTATTTCATCACGCAGCCATATATATGCTCCGCTTTTGTTTTTAAACCGGTATTCATGAGCGCCTCTTTTCCCCTGATCAACCACCTTCTTAAAACTTTCTCTCACCTGGTCAGTATCATCAGGGTGGATACGATCTGACCAACCGTGTTCGTTTTCTAAAAAGTAGGAGGAGCTAAAGCCAAGAATTCCCTTTGTACTATCACTGGTCCATAAAAGAGGATATCTTCGGGTTGGAGCACATGCAAATAAGATAACCGATCCGCTGCTAAACAGTTGCTCAATAGCCTTTAAGGTTTTCGAGCCTTGTTGTTCACTCATATAATATTATTTAAAACTATGGTGGGATCTTAGATAGTAAAGTTTTTCTTCTTTAAAAAACTTTTCTGCCGGAACGCTGAAACGTAGAAGGGTATTTGTGGGAATCATCATATGCCCGGAAATGGGGAAAATAGAAAAGGACAGACCGTTACAATCTGTCCTTTCCTTATTGTCCTAACCTATGACATATCTATCGTCTAAAATGTAAACGAGAGCTGAAGCAAAAAATTGCGTGGTGCCTGAGGAAAATAATAATTAAAGTGTTGTTGCTCTCCGCCGGATATATATCCGTAGGTATAACCGTTGGATATATATTTTTCACTAAAGATATTATTTATCAACAATGTAGCTTTCACCTGTTTGACCAGCGGTGCTCGATTCCAGCTGTATCCCAGACGAAGATCATTCACCAGATAAGGATCCAGCGACCGGCTCTCGGTCTGAGTATTATCCAGGTACTGCCGTGACACATATTTTGTGGTAAGCTGCGCCGAAAATGTTTGATAGGAATATTCGAAAATGGAGGTACCGATAAAATTGGGTGAGAAAGCAATATCCGGATTATCGTATTGAATCGTTTTCTGTTCCCCGCTGTCATAATTATCCAGATAATAGGTATAATTTTTAATCTTATTACGGCTCAGCGTAGCGTTTCCCGACCACTCCAAACCAGGCAACAGCTGCACACCTCCCTGAAGTTCAAGGCCCGCCCGGTAACTATCCGGAACATTCTTACGCACATAGGCGCCAACATCATTGATCTCACCGGTAAGAATCAGCTGGTTTTTATAATCCATATAGTATAAATTGGCTCCAATAAAAAAATTATTGAATGAAGCCTCATAACCGGCCTCCCAGTCGTAAAGTGTTTCATGACTGGGACGACTTTCAGGCGTGGACTCTACATATTCATCACGCGTGGGCTCTTTATTCCCTACACTAAGTGAAGCAAAGGCGCGGTGATATTCCCTGAAGTTATAGGTCAGCCCCAGCTTGGGATTAAAAAAGGTAAGCCGGTCGGTTTGCTGTACATCTACAACTTTCTGTCCGCCCCCCGGCTTTGGACGCTTATCCTTACCTTGAAACTCATAGCTGATGTAGCGAACCTGTGCATCAGCAAAGGCACTCAGCTGATCGGTGAGCTTATAGCTTACTTTTAGATAGCTGTTGAAGTCGGTTTTGAAAGCATCATTTTCGTAATAACGTTTTTTAACTTCAGTATTCCCCGCGTATTCGGCCCAGATAACGGTTCCAAAATGGTCGCCTATATACTCATTATATCCGCCGCCAAGTGTTAGCCCCCATCGATCGGCTTTGTTATATTTGGTGGAAAAAACGACTCCATAAAAATGATTATCAAGCCAGGGGCGGCGCACCAGATCGCTGCGGGCAATGGTGGTGTCGGGCAGCTGTATGGGATTCATTTCATATTCACTCAAGAGCTGATCCGCTTTATACTCCTCGTAGTAACCGCGTCCATAGGTGTAATGCAGCGAAATATTGGCGTTCCAATAGTCAGTAAAATCATACCAATAATGCAGCTGATAATGGTCCTGCTGGTAATTGTCAGTCTGATCTTCATAGGGCTCGCCCGGTTTTTCAGTGCCGGCCGAGTTATAAGTCCGGTCACCGCTTTCCAGCTTGCTTTCCGACACGCCGTTCCATGCATGGTAATTCTGCTGTTTGCCCGAGAAGACATCAGCTCGGAGCAGGCTGTGTTCCCCGTGGCGAGCGGCAGACAAATAGAAGGATTTCAGATCCGAAAAGGCCCGATCGATATAACCATCAGTTTCAATTTTAGACAGCCTACCCTGAAATTGCCAACCATTTTCCATCAGCCCCGATCCCAGTTTTACATT
>DATGUX010000083.1:0-6951 GCA_035300985.1 Fodinibius sp. | reverse complement strand
ATGCGATCCTGCAGGTCTTCGGAAATCTCTTTGAGCTGCACCAAGCCGTACTTCCCCGATACGTTAACCTGCATAATCGGAAACTCTGAAAAATTGATTTCCTGGATGACCGGATCCTCTGCCTCGGAGGGAAGCTCGGGCTTGGCCAGATCCACCTTCTCACGCACTTTTTGCAGGGCATCATCGATATTGACATCCGAGTTAAACTCCATATTGATATTGGAATATCCCTCGGCCGAGGTGGAATTCATCTCTTTAATATCGGAAATACCGCTGAGCTCGTCTTCCAGCTTCCGGGTGATGAGGCTCTCCATATCCTTGGGAGATACCCCGGGATAGGTGGTAATAACCATCACATTGGGAATGGTAATATCCGGCTGCGCTTCCTTGGGGATAGACATATAGGAGCGAATCCCCATTATGGCCACCAATAGAATCAGTACCAGCACGCTGATTCTATTATCAATGGAAAACGAACTCAGCCCGAACTCCTTTTGGCTGTCCGAGCCGGCCGTACCGTTTCCGTCAAAATTTGTATTTTCCAGATCTGACTCTTTCATATTGATAGGGACCTAATATTTTTCCTGTGCAAGCTTCTTCCCTTTGTCTTCCACCACTTTAATACGCATGGAATCCTGTAAGAAGGAAGAGCCCACCGTAATAAGCTGATCTCCTGCTGATAATCCCCGGCTGATCACAACATTATTTTTATAGGAGGCGCCGAGCTGTATGGGCACTGCACGGGCAATGGCATTTTCCTGCTGGTCTTCGTTGCGAATGTAAACCACATTCTGATTGTCATTTTTGTAGATATATTCCTTGCCTATCACTACAACACTGTCTTTACTGAAGGTGCGCAGCTTGATATTGCTGAGCATATCAACCTTATAGCTCGCCTTTTGAGGCGGCAGCTTGATCTCAACTTCGAAGGTGCGCGCTTCCGGATCGATGGCCTGCCCGACAAATGAGATAGGCAGGCGCAGCGTATCGGCCTGCTGGTAGTCGAACCAGATCTCCGCCTGATCACCTTTTGATACTACATCAGCATAGTTGGCAGGCACACCGGCCGAAACCTTTAGCTGATTATTACCAATCAGGCGCACCAATGCAGCACCGGTGCTGGCCATTTCTCCCTGCTCCATCAACAATTTTTCCACCGTTGCGTCAAAAGGCGCGCGCACGGTGGTGTTGCGCAGATCCACCTCTACGGCCTCCAGTGCGGACTTACTTTGTTCGTAGGTTGATTTTGCATTAATCACATCGATCTCGGAACCTATTCCCTCCTGCTCATATACTTTCTCGAGGCGCTCATACTGCTCTCGAGCCTGCTGAGTTTGCGCCTGCAGACGGGCTTGCTCGCGCTGCAGCTTGCTGTCATCAATTTTAAGGAGAGGGGCTCCTTTACTGGCCCGGTCGCCCTGCTCAACAAAATAACGCTCTATTCTGCCCGGCACCTCTGCGGAAATGCGGACATCATTCTGAGCCTCTACGGAGCCAACCAGCTTCAGATATTGTTCAAACTTCTGCGGCTGTATCGTTCTGGCTTCTACCGTAACGCTTTTGACGGCCGTTTCATCCGTGGCTGCCTGCTCCTCGGAGCATCCCGCAAACAGCAAAAGTATCATTCCCGTTAGGGCAACAAAATTCTTCATCATTTTCATTAATTAGCAATTAATCGTTTAGCGTGGAACGCTCACTATCAACAAATGGAACGCTGCCGATAGCCAGATCATACTGTGCTTTAGCCGACAGATAATTAGCAACCATCTGTGCATAGTTGGCCTCGGCGCGACGAAGCTGCAACTCGGCGTTTGTTACATCCAACTGAGATCCCAAACCATTTTCGAATCGGCTGCGCGCACGTTCATAGCCTTCACGGGCCAGCTTCAGGGCCTTCTTGCGGGCCGGCGCGGTTTCTATGGCCTGATTAAGTGATTCCCGCGCTGATTGGATGTCGTTCTTGGCCGCACGAAGGGTCGCTCTTTCCTGTACTTCAAGATCCTTTTTCTCTATTTGAGCAATACTTAAATTGGCCGAGCGCTGGAAGCCCTGGAAAATCGGCAACCGCAAGGTTAATCCTATGGTTTGAGAGCGGGCGCGCGTATCTTCATGACCAAAAAAGACGGGACTTCCGGGCTGAGAGGCCGTCCAGTTTAAGTTATAGTCAGCTGTAAGCGTGGGCAAAAACCGACTTTTGAGCGCTTTAATCTCTCTTTCTTTCAGGGCATTTTGCTTATCCAGGACACGAAGGTCTCCCCGGTTTTCAGCAATTCCTTCAATCATCCTCGGTGCCTTCCGATATTGATAGGGCGTCATCGTATCAACCTTTTTTATACTTTGGTTTTCCTGATCCGCTACCTGTCGGCTGGTAATATTAAAGCTATTCAGGTCACCAAGAACCGAAAATTCAAGCTTCAGCGGAATGCCTAATACGACCGACAGATTACGGTAAGCCTGCTGAACTGCGTACCGGGCCTGGGTAAGTTTGGGTTGTTCATTGCTGAGCTCTACCTGTACCTGCAGCACGGCATAGTCATCGATAAGACCGGCCTTTTGGCGAGTTTTGTTTTCGTCCATATTTTTCCTGAGCCTTTCTACCGCTGCCTGTTGTAAGCGAAGTTGTTCTTCGGTTGCCAATACGTTATAGTAGGATGTGCGCGTCTGGGTTACAATCTGTTGAGCCGTTGCCCGCAGGCTTTCAGACTGAACGGCCTTATACACCTTAGAACTGCCGATACCAACGATAGCCTCTCCGCGAAAGATCGTTTGGCTGACGGAGATCCCGCCCTGCCAATTGTTGTCAGTTCCAAACTGAAGCGGCGTCAGTTTATCTTCCGGTGCATCCGGGTCAAAAAATTTCGCCGGCACAAAGTTGACCGGTATCTCAAGATTCCGGGTATAGCCCGCGGAGGCCGAAATGTCGGGCATCACTTCCGACCAGGCCAGTCGTACCTGCTGGTCGGCACTCTTAAGACTGAGCAGCGAACGTTTTACCTCTGAGTTATTAGCTAAGGCCACATTGATTGCTTCCGGCAGCGTCAACACCTTATTATTGCCAATGACTTCCTTGCCCGATATAGAACCAGCTTGCTGTCCCTGGGCCATACTGACCATAACTAACAATCCAATGGCAACCAACCAGGCGCTCTTGCCAAAAAATGATCCCGAAGCATATTCACTATTAATTAAGCCACCGGCTTTCTGTGGTTCACAATTCAAACGGAACCTCATCATCATGTTCGAAAAGTATCTGACCATATCTGATTAAAATTTTTCCTTAGTACTGCCTGCTAATAATTTTAGTAACAACGTTTATACGCTCATACCATGTGATGGTTTCAATTTTAATGACCGTCAGTCAGAAAATTACTCCGCGCCTGCTCAGTAGCAATGCCGGTGCCCACCAGTTTTATGAAAGACTCAAACAAACGATCAGTTTCAAATTCCATCTCATCCAACACTTTGTAATGATGACCAACCTCCTTCATATAAACCATACTGGTAATGCCTTTGGTACTCGACCAGATGACAATGGCCAGCTGCCGGGGATCATAGCTGTCGTCCACGCTACCGTCTTGCATACCAATCTGCAGGGCGCGTACCATAAAGCCGAGCGCCTCCTTTCTATTCTCTTCGCATGATTTGGCAACTTCACTCTTCCGAAGTATCTCAACATCGTTTAAAGACTCATAATGCATGAATGCACGATAATAACCCGGATTCTTTTTAACAAAATCCAGATAGGTATCACCCAGTTTTCTAATAATCTGGAGACCGGTGAAGTCGCCTGCAAAAACCTTTGCAAACCGTTTGTTTAGTATTTTAGAGCCGCGCCGGGCAATAGCTATATACAGCTCCGTTTTATTTTTGAAATACAGATACAATGTGCCCTTGCTGAGTTCGGCCTGCGCTGCAATATCCGTCATCGTTGCCCGGGCCAATCCTTTTGAAAATATTACCTCTTCAGCAGCGTCAATAATTTGATTACTGCGCTGCTCTTTTTCTCGTTCTTTGCGGTCTTCTGTGCTCATGCTATAATTTAAAAATGACTGTCAGTCAGAAAGTGACCAAAGTTAAGAATTTAATATTTTGTATACAATATTTTCTCAGTTTAATAAAGGTACCCGCATCTATAATCGCAGATAAAGAATAGTGGCTTTTGCAGAACTTGTCGGGCCCCAAAGGGGCAGAAGGGATTCCTATGGTACAGCACTTTAAAGTGCTCCCAGTAATGATATATTTCTTAAATTTGGGGTCGCTATAAATGGGCTTTTATATTGGGGCAGAATTACAAATTCTACACTCCCGTTCGGCCACTGAGCAAATAGAGAATAGCCATGCGTACCGCTACGCCGTTGGTTACCTGGCTTAAAATGATGGATCGATCGCTATCGGCTACGCGGCTCTCCATCTCCACCCCGCGGTTCACCGGGCCGGGATGCATAATGGTAAAATCAGGATATTTTTCCAGATGCTCCATAGTGATGCCAAACATCCGATGATATTCACGGATACTGGGAAAAAGGCCGGTGCTCTCATCCTGACGCTCCAGCTGTATGCGCAGCGCCATCGCTATATCACACCAGCCGAGTACCTCATCAATATTGAAGGAAACCTCTGCACCCAGCTCCTCTACAAAAGCCGGCATCATGGTTTTAGGACCACAAACGGTAACCTCTGCGCCCAGCTTCCGCAGGCCCATAATATTAGAACGTACCACGCGGCTGTGAGCAATATCGCCGATAATGACCACTCGGCGGCCGCTTAAATCGGGATACACCTGCTGCATGGAAAACAGATCCAGTAATGCCTGCGTGGGATGTTCATGTGCCCCGTCACCCGCGTTAATAATGGCCGCATCAACGCAGCGGGTAAGAAAATGAGGCACCCCGGGACTTTCATGCCGGGCCACTACCATATCGATCTTCATCGAACTAATATTCTGGATGGTATCCTTTAGCGATTCCCCTTTCTTGACGCTCGAAGAAACCGAAGAAAAGTTAATGACATCCGCTCCCATGCGCTTTTGGGCCAACTCAAAAGAAAGCCGTGTGCGGGTGCTGTTCTCATAAAATAGATTCACGATCGTTTTGTCGCGCAGGGTAGGCACTTTAGGCACCGGCCGGTCCAGAATCTCCCTAAAATACTGTGCCTGGTCAAGGATATACAGTATATCATCCTTCGAATAATCAGTCAGCCCCAGCAAATGTTTATGCTGAAAGTTATAATCGGTGTTATCCGGCGCTAACTTTTCATTCATGAGCTGACTCTTTTTTATCGGAACTCTTAACTACATATACGGCATCCTCCCCATCCAGTGCCTCTACTTTTACGCGCACCTCTTCCTGCACGTGCGTGGGCAGGGTTGTGCCCACATAATCAGCTGCCATAGGCAATTCGCGATGGCCGCGATCGACCATGCAGCAGAATTTTATACTGCGGGGACGTCCATAATCCATAATAGCATCCATTGCCGCGCGCAGGGTGCGTCCGGTATATAGCACATCATCGATCAGTATGACGTCCCGATCATAGAGGTCGAAGGGGATTTCGGTGACTTGTACCTGCGGCATCTTCAGCCGGGTGCGAAAATCATCACGGTAAAAGGTAACATCCAGCACACCAAAGTCGGGCCGAATATCGAATTCTTCCTCTATATGCTCCAAGATGCGCTTCCCCATATATACGCCGCGCGTTTGCATGCCAATGAGCGCCAGTTGCGACGGGTCGTCATGAGGCTCCAGGAACTGATGAGCAAACCGCCGGTAGGTACGGTTGAGATCTTCGGACGTCATTATTTTTACAGTATCCAAACGAAGCTCCTTAGTTGACAGTTTTGCTGCATGAAGTTATGGAATGACATAAAGTAACTCAATTTTAAATGCTATTAAACCCGAATATCCCGTAGATGGAGTCTTCCCTTCGACTACGCTTAGTGAACATCGTACATTCTGAGGGCTGAGCGGAGCCGAAGCCCGATACTTTTGCTACCCTACCATCATCCCGGTCCTGATAGCTTCTGTGCAAGGTGATTTCGACTCCGCTCAATCACCTTTCTATCATACACCCTCAAGCATCATCCTTCTCATAATTCTTCCAATGCGTTTCGTTCATACATTCCGCTGCCTTTTTCAACTTCTCCGATCGGCCGGCTATCAATGCTTTCTTCTTTTTTCGGCTCCAGCCCTGGATCTGTTTTTCCCGATAAAAAGCTTTATCTATACGCGCAAATTCCTCATAGTAAACCAACTTTACCGGCAACCTCTTTTTAGTGTGTTTGGCTCCCTTACCGGCCTGATGTTGGGCCAGTCGACCTTCTAAATCAACGGTACTCCCCGTATAATAACTATCGTCAGCGCATTGCAATATGTACATATAGCCGTCTCTCATTTTATTTTAACTTTTATGGATTAATGTTCACTTCGACTACGCTCAGTGAACATCGTACATCCTGAGGGCTGAGCGGAGCCGAAGCCCGCTACTTCTCAACCATTACGCTGTCTTCAGTTCCGCTCAGACAGCTTCTATAAAATCTTATCCCAATATTGTTAGTTTGACGAAATACTTCAACAGTGGCGACTAATCGTGCCACTGTCATGAAGAAGGATTCTTCCTTAAATTTCATGGCTTATAAAGCTACGCCGAAACAGCTACCAACGAACAGTAAAATCCTATGAACAAAGCTTTTTTCCTTGATCGTGACGGCACCATCAATGTGGATTACAATTTCGTACATCAACCGAACGAATGGAGCTGGTGTGAAGGCGCTACCAAAGCCCTTCAGTGGATGCAAAGGAATAATTTTAAAATTATCGTCGTCACTAATCAGTCGGGTATTGCCCGCGGACGCTATAGTGAAGCGCAAGTGCGGCAGCTGCACCGCTGGGTCGATAAGCAATTGGAGCCCCATTCCGTCACCATCGATGATTGGTACTATGCTCCGCACCATCC
>DATGUX010000082.1:0-5181 GCA_035300985.1 Fodinibius sp. | reverse complement strand
ATGCCATCGCTGAGTAGTCTTGGTTAGGCGCCTGGTGCGCCGCCGGCCATCAGGTAGATGCCGAGTGCTACCAATACCAGTGCAAGGGCCACTTTTAGGCGTTTAACTCTGATGCGCTGCGCCACGTACCAGCCGGCTACTGTACCAATGAGCAGGGGCACTACTAAAAAGGCTGCCAGTTTCCAATTTACCGCCCCCTGCAGGGCATATCCGACGGTAGCCATACCGGAAATAAAAATAGATTGAACCTGGGCCAGGGCCACTGACAGCAGCATGGGAGCGCCTAAAACCACCAGCATGGGCACTGCCAAAACAGGACCGCCTACACCCAGTAAGCCGCCCGGAAAGCCTACGGCTACTCCAACAATACCCATCCACAGAAGTCCGCGGGAACTATCTATTTCAAGCCGTTTGTCGGGGGCAAGAGCATAGCGTTGCCGATAGAGAATAATAAAGCCGGTAAAGAGAACAAAAAGGCCAAGGACGATGGCAAATGCGGATGCATCCATCAGCTTATTAACTTCAGATCCTATATAAGCGCCGGCGATGGAGGCAAGGCTGAGCGCCATTGCTGCTTTAAAGGAAGCGTTGCCACGTAACTCTCCCGACATGAGATATCCCAGACTTCCGGCAATACCGGTGGCAATGAAGGTTGCACTTGCCGTGCCCGCTACCGTTCCCGGATCCAGCGGGAGCAGTACGAAAAGCGCGATGGTCACGAAGATACCGCCCGGACCAATGGTTGTGATACAGACACCACCTATTAAAGCAATGATAAGAAGTAACAGCGCGAGGCTTAAGCTTATGGGCATACCTAAAAAGGAAGCAAGGGTGGTTAATATCATGAGATGATGTTTTTTATAACTTTATGCCAGTATGTCGCCGAAAATAGCTTTCAGCACACCGCTGCCTGAATTAACCGCGATATATAGGGAAAAAAGTACCAACATGATATTGACAACATTCAAGTGCCAGGAGTTGGTATTTCTACCCATCAGTTTATTGTCATTTACCGCCCAGAAAAGAAAGGCAGCCGTTACGGGCAGGCCAAATACGCCATTATAAGCGGGAAATAGGGTAACCATTTCTACCACATTTAAGCCGGTAATATGAGAAACCAAAGGCGAAAACATCCCTAATAAAATACTGCCGGAAAAAATTAGCTTGAAGGCTCTGCTCTCACCATCTTTGTGATCAATATCGAGGGCCTCCAGAATCATATAGGGAACGGTCCACATAATGGGGACAATGCTGTTAAAGGCTGCGGCAATGACACCCAGAAGAAAGATGATCATTGCCCATCGGCCCAGCACGATCTCCAGAGCTTCACCGGGAGCTATGAATGATGAAAGTTCGGTATATCCGGCCGGTCGCAGTACCGCTGCCGCGACGATGATGATGGCCAGGGTTATAAGCCCGCCGACGGTATATCCCATGATCAGATCCGAGCGCATCATTTTAAGATGTTTGGTCCCACTCCAACCTTTTTCTCGGACCAGTATCGACTCCAGGAAAAAATTCGGCCACAGAGCAGTGGTACCCAGTATTCCGGCTCCAAGCAGCATGGCTCCCGTATCGGGGATGGTTGGAATAAAGCCCTTGGCTGTATCGATCCATGAGGGACCGCTGGCGCCGGCAACAACCAGATAGAGGATAAGCAGCAGAAACATCATACCGGTCATCACTTTTTCGACATAATCATAATGTAAAATACCTACCAGGATGGCACAAATACCGGTAACAACAGCGATAGGCTGCCAGCTAAGGCCCCCGCCGGTAAGAATTTCCACCCCTTTGCCGACAGCTGCTGTAAGACCGAGGGTCCACGCAATACAGCCAATTGATAAAAATATGGCAACGCCAAGGGCACCCTTTTTGCCTAATTTACGCCGGATGAATGTCATAAGTGTATCGCCAAAAATACCGAGGCGCGCGCTCATATCCTGCGCCATAAATCCGAGCAACACAGCACCAATGACGGCCCAAATGAGAACATAGCCATATTCGACTCCGGCCTGGCTGGCTATAAAAATGGAGCCCGAGCCAAAATAGCTTGCAACCATGATGAATGACAGGCCATACCTATCAAAAAAATTTGCGATCAATTTTTCCATTTACAGAACGATGATATTTTCGAATTTTAACGGTGTATTATGTATGTGAAGAGGCGCTGGAAGTGTGAGCAGTATCAGGCACAGAAGTAAGAGAGGTAATACATCAACTTTTTGTGCCGGAAACTATGCGCTATTTCATTGAGAATCATGCTTTTATGGTCTTTAATATGCGGTAACAGCATATTCCATGCGGGCAAAGTATAAGTATTTGAATGGAGAGGACAAACTTTTGTCTAAATTAGTATTGCCCTCGCTGGTATAGCGATATGAAATGGCTTTTGTGGGATTTTGATGCACAATTTGTACCTTGGTAGATATTTTATAAAAACATGGCAGATGGTATAACTTTTGGAGCTCTTTTTCGTAGGATACAATTAAGCAGGCCTGTGGAATGGTTAATAAAATAGTTAATCGTTGATTTAACTACCGGCATGAGGGGCAACCCACCATCCGAGTAGGCTGTACTCTGGTTTTGGCCACCCGCGCCATGCCTGTAAGTAATACTTGGAATGGATTGTCATGTAGGTTTATTAATTTTTATATCCGGATAACCCCGGCTTAAGATCTAAAATGTTGTATTATCAATAAAATAACCTAACTTTACTGTTAGCTAACTTTCTGTTACAATAAAATTGTTCGATAGGGCAAGGGCAACATCTAACTAAGTTAAAATATTATGTTTAAACGATTTATACGCGCAATAAAGTCGCTGTTTGGTGGATTTGTGAGTTCCATGGAAGATCCCAAACTGATCCTGGAACAAAATATCCGCGATCTGAATGACCAGATACCACAGATGAACGAAAATATTGCTACGGTCAAGGCAAATATGATCATGCTTCAAAAAGAAGTGAAGAAATATAATAAACGGATAGAAAGTTTGACCGCTAAAATTAAATCTGCGATTAATGCCGATCGTGATGATATCGCTGAGGGTTATGCTCTGCAGCTTGAAAGTGCAAAAGAAAATATTGCATCCTCGAAAGAGCAGCTTAAATTTGCCGAACAGGCTTATGAGAAAGCGCTAAAAGTTAAAAAAGCTTTCATCCGCGAAAAGGATCGGAAGATTTCGGAAGCCAAAGAAGCACTGCGTGCCAACGAGCGGGCCGAATGGCAAGGTAAAGTGGCTGATGCACTGGAGCAGTTCGAAACGGGCGGCCTCGATCAAACCCACGATGAGATGCTCGGGCGTCTGAATGAGCAGACCGCCAAGAACGAGGCCCGCATGGAGTTAGCACTTGACAGCGTAGATACCGAAGCAATGGAAATAGAAGCCAACGCAGAAAAATTGCGTGCCAGTGAACTGGTTAAACAGTTTAAGGCAGAGATGGGCAAGTCGGAGGTATCCGAAGAGGAGAAAAGCGTAGGCTCTTCCGAAGAAAAGGAAATTGAAATTGATGAAGAATCCACACAGCAAAAATCCGGTAAAACGATAGGTAATAAAAAAAGATCGAAATCCTGAGTTGAAGTTAAAAGTGAGGAGCAGAGGATGGATCTTTTTAATTGTTTCTTGACAAACTGTTGGTAATTCAAAAACCCGGCAACCAATGAGTAAGGACAGCCGCAGCGAGCGCGAACGCCTCAAGGAGGAATACAAGGCCCATTACCGCAAAGTGCGGAAGACTAAAGAACGTTTGTTGCGCGCAAAAAAGACGCAAAATATTACCAATGCTCTCAAAGAGATGGATAAAAGCCAGATGCTGGAGTCATTTGATCATTTTCTTGACTCGGTCAAGCATCGCATTGCCTCCGTTGAGGCGCGGCTGGATGTGGCCATGAATAGCCTTGACCCGGCAGATAGCTCACCTGCGACATCCGATGAAGACGAACTGGATGAACAGATGGATCGCGTTCGGGCAAAAGAAACCTTAAAGCAAATGAAGATGGAGATGGGCCTGCTTTATGAAGAAATAGAGCAGCAAGCAGGTTCTATCCGGGTAGAAAAAACCATCGGTGCGGCAGGTAATCAATCATCTGATGCTGACAAAACGAAAGATCAGTCATAATAAATGAGCGAAGAACAAACCATAAACTTTACGCGCGAAGCCTTTTTGCACCCCGTGAACCTGGGCGTGTTGCTGATTGCAGCGGTATCAGCCTTTGCTACCAGTGATATGGGTCTGATCTCCAGTATTATTCTTACCATGGCTTTTGGTACCGAGCTGATGTATCTGGGTATTGTGCCTCGTCTGCCCCGTTTCCAAAAGCGGGTGAAACTACAAAAAATGCACGAGCGCAATCCGGAAAGCCAAAGCCGGGCTACCTTTCAGGAACTTGACCGGAAAAGCCAGAAGCGATTTTTGACGCTAAAACATATTGCCAAGCTCATTAAAGAGAATTTTGACCGGCTGCCCTACAGCTCACAGGGCCTGCTGGAAAGCATCCGGAGCAAGGTCAAGGAACTTATCTCAAATTATCTTAGCCTGCTGGATCTTTATAAGCGCTACAGCCTGTATATGGATACCTCCGTAGAGGACAGTCTGAAAGCGGAAGTACAAAATGAGGAGCGAAAGATGCATAATATGACTTCCGATCGCTTAAAACGTACCACGCAGCGGCGGGTCAGCATCCTTAGAAAGCGGCTGAAAAAATTTGAAGTGGCCAAAGAAAAATACCTTATCTGTGAAACGCATCTGGAAACAATTGAGGATGCTATACAGTATATTTACGAGCAGTCGATGACAATGAGCAATCCTGAAGAAATTGGCCTGCAGCTGGATAATCTGCTCGAAGAAGTGGAAGAGACCTCACAGCTCATTGATGATATGGACCGGGATATTTTTCCCTACCGCACGCAGCTGGATGATTTTGATCTGGATGCAGAATTTCTGGAAATGGAAGAGCAGCAGCAATCTAATACCGAATCAGATATTAAATCTTCAAAGCGAGCTAAAGAGTAAGCTTTATGAGTCAGCATTACCGTACAATTATCGTAGAAAATGACCCGCAGGGCATCGCTACCGTTACCATTAACCGTCCCCAAAAGCTGAATGCCCTCAATGCCGAAGTTTTAGATGAACTCGAAGAAGCCTTCCAAACGATCCGAGAGGATGAGGCCATAGCAGCC
>DATGUX010000081.1:0-5953 GCA_035300985.1 Fodinibius sp. | reverse complement strand
TCATCTTTGAGAAGAGCATTTACAAAGCTGCTTTTGCCTACGTTGGGGCGACCCACAACCGCCAGTTTGGGGATGTCGGGTTCAGAGGATTCCCGCTCTTCGGGGAGCTTTCTGACAAGTTCATCGAGCAGATCACCTGTTCCGCGTCCATTAACAGCTGATATTGGATGGAGTTCATCAAAACCGAGCGCATAAAATTCAACCGCATCAAGTGTTCGTTCGTCATTGTCCGCCTTATTGGGCACCAGCAACACCGGTTTCTCTTGCTTGCGCAGCAATTGGGCTACGGCATCATCAAGGCTGGTGATACCTCCCTTGGTATCCACCACAAAAAGGATGACGTCTGATTCTTCAATGGCAATGTGGACCTGTTCGCGGATGCCGGTGACCATCACATCGGTTTCATCGGGCAGATAACCTCCCGTATCGATGAGATTGAAACGGCGCCCGTTCCAGGTGGATTCTCCATAGTGTCGATCACGGGTGACACCGTACTGGTCGTCCACAATAGCCTTTCGGCTGCCGATAAGACGGTTAAAAATGGTGGACTTGCCGACGTTGGGCCGTCCTACAATAGAAACTACCGGAAGCATGTGGATTTTATTCTGTATATATTTGATATTTATGTGAATACCGCTGAAAATAACAAATTAACTGCTTAAAGTAGAGCACAAACTCGATGCTGCAAACCTTTTATAATAGCTTAGGCTTTATAGGATCTATCTCTATCGCTTTTTTCATCTTCATTAGCTTTATATTCTGGATGGCCGGCGTGGCGGGCATCAGCCAACTCAAACATGATGATTTTAAACAGACCAAGCTCTTTTTTGCAGTTATCTTTCCGCCCTATCCCATCTTCTGGGTTTTATGGGATATATACGCTGAGAGTCAGTTTATGAAAGAAGAGGATATAACCTGATGGAATCCCTCCCTTTTGCACGTCAGCGACAAACCGATATTTTCTTAGGCCGTCTCCAAGGTCGTCGGCGGAGGATTCCCGTCTCTCTTCCCAAACTCCGTGCAGAAGCAAAACAAAAGATGTCGCCGGAGGCATTCGCCTACGTAGCAGGATCCGCCGGGCTGGAATCTACAAAGCAACATAATCGCTTAGCTTTTCAACAGTGGAAGATATCTCCTCGTATGCTGCGGGATGTATCCACTTGTTCTACAAAAACCATGCTTTTTGGGCGTTCTCTGGCCACTCCCTTTCTGCTGGCTCCCATTGGGGTGCTGGAGATGGCTCATCAGGAAGCCGATTTAGCCGTAGCCCGGGCTGCCGCCGCCGAAGGAGTTCCCTTCATTTTTTCAAGCCAGGCTTCAGTGACAATGGAAAAATGCAGTGCCGCTATGGGTGATACTCCTCGCTGGTTCCAACTCTACTGGAGCACCTCGGACGATTTGGTTGAAAGTTTTGTTAAAAGAGCGGAAGCTTGCGGCTGTGAAGCTATTGTACTGACCCTCGATACCACCATGCTGGGCTGGCGGCCCCGTGACCTTGATCTGGACTATCTTCCATTTCTGCGCGGCATGGGCATTGCTCAGTACACCGCTGATCCCGTTTTTCAAGAGATGATGCGGAGTCATAAATCCACGAATGAATCTCCTTCCCTTACGATCGGAGCCGTCAGGGCACTTATAGCAATGAGCCGAAATTATCCCGGCAACTTTTGGAGCAACCTCTTTTCAGCTGAACCCCGCAAAGCCGTTCAAACATTTATCGAAACCTATTCGCGGCCTTCACTCACATGGAATGACCTTTCCTTCCTCCGTTCACTCACCGATTTGCCCATTCTCCTGAAGGGTATTTTGGATCCTGATGATGCCCGAAAGGCGGTTGAAGCGGGGATGAACAGTATTATTGTATCCAACCACGGCGGGCGGCAGGTGGACGGGGCCGTCAGCACCATCGGTGCACTCCCTGATATTGCCGCAGCGGTGCAGAACAAGATTCCAATCTTGCTGGATAGCGGTATCCGATCGGGAGCAGACATCTTTAAAGCTTTGGCATTAGGTGCCCGGGCCGTGCTCCTTGGCCGGCCTTATGTTTATGCCTTAGCCATTGCCGGTGAAGCCGGTGTACAAGAGCTCATCCAGAATTACCGGGCCGATTTTGAACTGACGATGGGATTAGCCGGGTGTAACTCAATTGATGAAATTACTAAAAAGAGCTTAAGCATAGTTTAAAATAGATAATTTCGTCTTTTTATTTCTAAACTTACACAGATATATTCCATGCTTTAGTTAAAGAGTTCACTGAGGATTGCCTCAGGGTCAAACAAGGAAAGTTTGGAACCCTTTGGATTTTATTAAAAGGGGCCTTTGAAATACCTTTATTTTATTAGATTACACACCCCTACGCCCTTCTCAAAGCCTGTCCCGACCGCTGTCGGGGAGGGGATTTATGGTGGTATTTCAAAGGTCTCTAAAATTAAGTAGAAACTTATTCCTATTGAATACCTCGGGCATGCTCTCGAGGATTATTTATTAATTGGATGCGCAACTTTTCATTTTGACAGTAAGATGCTCAACGAACCATCATTTGTGCCCAATAAAATTGGATGGATAGAAGTAGTTTGCGGGGGTATGTTCAGTGGTAAAACGGAAGAACTTATCCGCAGGGCCAAGCGAGCGCATATTGCCGGACAAAAGGTTGTTGTAGCCAAACCCAAACTTGATAACAGATATAATACGCAAAATATCGTATCCCACGATGAAAGCGCCCTGCCGGGCCTGGTAGTTGATACCGCCGATCAGATCGTCTTGCTTACCGGAGATGCCCAGGTTGTTGGCATCGACGAGGCCCAGTTTTTTGACAACCAGCTTGTTAATGTCGCCAATACCTTAGCCAATGACGGCAAGCGTGTGATTATAGCAGGCCTGGATATGGATTTTGAGGGACGCCCATTCGAACCCATGCCCCAGTTGTTGGCCATAGCTGAATATGTGACCAAGCTGCACGCCGTCTGTTCCGAGAGCGGAGCAATGGCCCACTACTCCCAGCGGATCGTTGAAAATGAAGAGCGTGTATTAGTGGGCGAAACGGACGCTTATGAGCCGCGCGCCCGACACTGTTTTAGGCCGCCGGTAGATAAGCGGAGAGGCAAACCGGTAGTCCCTCTTACCCAACCTCATGAACGTCAGGAAGATAATAAATAAATATGATAGATATTCTACACGGACTTATAGGAATGGCCGCTATTATTGGAATAGCTTATGCCTTCAGTAAGCATAAAAGTAATATCAACTGGAGCCTGGTAGGTACGGGATTAGGTATCCAGCTTGTATTGGCCATTTTCTTCCTGAAGGGGCGCGATATGGCGGCTGTTTGGGCTCCTTTGGGCTGGCCGAAAGAGTTTTTTAGCTGGGTGTCGTCCTTTTTTGTTATTGTGCTGGAGTTTACCACCGAGGGCGCTGAATTTATATTTGGTGATCTGGCCCTAAGTCCCGGGATGGAAAACAGCATGGGCAACTTTTTTGCCTTCCAGGTACTGCCGACTATCATTTTCTTTGCCTCACTTACGGCCATCCTCTACCATTATGGTATCCTGCAAAGGCTTGTTAAGTATATGGCAAAAGGCATGCAAAAGCTCATGGGTACCTCAGGAGCTGAGTCGCTGTCAGTTATATCCAATATTTTTGTAGGTCAGACCGAGGCTCCTCTGGTTATTGAACCCTATATTGAAAAGATGACCAAGTCGGAGCTGCTGGCCGTTATGACCGGCGGCATGGCTACCATCGCAGGGGGAGTTATGGCGGCCTATGTGCAGATGCTGGGCAACTCCTATGCCCAGGCGCAAGAAGTGTCATTAGAAGTAGGACGTCTGATGTTTGCCGAACAGCTGCTGGGCGCCAGTTTGATGGCTGCTCCGGCTGCGCTGGTTATTGCTAAGATTCTTTATCCTGAAGTAGATAAACCCGCTACGATGGGCGGCGCCGAAATAGAAGTGGAACAAACCGATGCAAACGGTATAGATGCTGCTGCCAGCGGGGCTGCTACGGGGTTAAAACTTGCTGCAAATGTCGGGGCTATGCTGTTAGCCTTCATAGCATTATTAGCCATGGGAAATTATTTTTTAGAAGGCTTTGGAGACTTGGTCGGAATCAATACATTAATTCCGGACGGAAGCTTGCGTATAGAAACAATCCTGGGGTGGATATTGGCTCCTGTTGCTTTTATCGTTGGCGTTCCCTGGGCCGATGCGGTAAGTATGGGCTCGCTTATTGGAACAAAAGTAGTTCTCAATGAGTTTGTAGCCTACCTTCAGTTGTCCGAGATGGTCAGTAATTCGGCTCTGTCAGCAAAAACGGTAACCATGGCCACCTTTGCCCTTTGCGGTTTTGCCAACTTTTCTTCAATAGCTATACAGATAGGCGGCATTGGCGGATTAGCACCCGGTCGGAAATCAGACCTGGCAAAATTCGGATTGAAAGCCGTTTTAGCCGGCACCTTAGCAAACCTTATGACTGCGACTATAGCTGGAATGCTCTTTTAATGATACCTTCTACTTTCTTACAAAAGATAACAGCCGTTCTGCTTGTCGGGCTGCTCTTGTTCATCTCCTGCAGGCCTAAATCGGAGATCAGTAATGAAAAGAATATCGCCCGGGTGGGAGAACGCTATCTCTCCCTGGAGGAAGCCGAACGGGCAGTGCCATCCGATCTGTTTGAACAAGACTCTGCTAACGCTATAAAACAACAACGTCAGCAATGGATTCAGCAACAGTTGATCCTGCGTGAAGCCGACCGGCTCAACCTTGCAAAGAGTAAAGAGGTGCAGCACCGCATTGCACAGGCCCGCTACGAAGTGTTACGGGATGCGCTGCGCAGACAGATTATGGCTGAAAAAGTAGACTCTGTAATTCCTGACCGCGAGGTGAAACGCTATTATGAAGCCAATAAAGAGCATCTTGCCCTGAGCGAAACCTTTGTTCAATTCAGGCACCTCCAGACCAAGGATATCGAAGCCGCACGGGCGGCTAAAATAGCCCTTGAAGATGGTGAAGCCTGGGAAGTAGTCGCTGCGAACTATGCCGATCATCCCAACAGGGCTATTCAGCAGGCCAAGAAGCCCCATGCCCTTTCGACAGTACTTCGCGGGAATGATGTTATGAAAGGCTACCTCCAAAATATGCGTCCTGACCAGATCTCACCTATCCAACGGATTGACGGGCTATATCATTTTGTCCAACTGCTTGATCGACGGGAAGAAGGCGAATATGCGGGGCTGGAATGGATCGAAGAAGAATTAAAGAAATGGATCCTTATAGATAGACGGAAACGAAAGTTCAATTCCTACCTGAAGAATCTTTATCTTAAGGCACAATCGGATAATGAAATAGATACTTTTAACGTTATCTCTACTAATAGCAATACAAAGAATACCACTGAAGATACTCTTGAAAGTAATTGAGACTATGAAAAAAAACTACTGTACGATACTTTTTGCATTTTCACTTTTCCTGATTCCCTTTCTGTCACAGGCACAAAAAAGTACCAATAGCTCCCTCGACCAGATTGTAGCCGTTGTAAACGACCACATCATATTAAAGTCTGAAGTCAACGAGCAGGTGCAACAAAATATGTTCCAGATGGAACAACAGAATCGGTCCATCTCTTTCGGGAAGGACCTCTGGTACACCAGTTTGCAAAACATCATAGACCGTAACATCATGCTTGATCAGGCCAAGCTGGACTCCATAACGGTTTCGCGGCAGCTGGTTGATCAACAGATCGAACAGCGTATTCAGCGTTCCGTTCAACAGGTTGGAGGCGAAGAAGCACTTGAGGCACAAATGGGAAAAAGCATCGTCCAAATTAAGGCTGATCTCCGCGACGGCTATCGCGAACAGATGATTGTGCAGCGTTTTCTGGAGACTAAGCGAGAGGAGATCCAAATTACGCGCCCGGAGGTCAAAGAGTATTTTGACAGCATTCCAAAAGATTCTTTGCCAAC
>DATGUX010000080.1:0-2891 GCA_035300985.1 Fodinibius sp. | reverse complement strand
CTCGCACTGCGGATAAACGACAAATTGTTATCCTGGGCCAGCATCGTTGCCGACATAAGAAATAACAAAGGTAGAATGACTGTAAGTGTACTCTTGATATGTTGATTCATTATGATATGTGGTTTTTGATTTTAGGATGAAGGGGCTTTGAAATACCCCGGTTTTGTCATTCCGAAGAGCGGAGCGATGATCCCGAAGTGTCGGGACAAACTAAACTACGTTCGATACCTTTAAAAGGGCAATAAACGGAATAACATTTGTCCCGAAAGCTATCGGGAGCCTCTCTTCGTTCGTTATCGGGATGACACAGGGTTTTTCAAAGGTCCCGGTGAAGTAATAGAGCCTAAGTACTGTACTCTCGATTTGATTTACGTTTTATTTAGTATTTGTGCGGCAAAGGTCTGCTTTATAATTTTACCGTTTCGAACGATCATCGTATGGGTGGCATACGGAATTTTTACCTTTTCTGACTCTCCGCTCCAGAAGAGATAGGCTAATTGCCCATCAATAAACTGCTGTTTTACCTGGATATCAGAGCCCAGCGGCATATCTTCCATCAATCCTTCAAAAAGCTTTTTTATTTGATCTCTGCCCCGTAACACGCCATCCGGTTTATAAAAGACGGCATCCTTTGCGAAGTCGTCCATGATGCCGTCAATATTGCCTTTCGCAAAAGCTTCCAGATGATTGATTAGTATTTGCTCAGTTTTTTCGCTTGGAGGTATTGACAATCTCATATTGCTATATTTTTAAGGTGATTGGTTATGCAAATATCTTGGCATTCCACAATGCTTTGATGACTGCCATTTTTAGAACAGACTTTTTGTCTGTGCAACAGAAAACTACGCTCTGAGGGCTTATAGGTCAATTTCAGGAGGGTCAACAATGGGTGCACAAAGGCTGTCTAATAGTAAACAGCAAGTAAACAGAAAGGAAATTGAACAAAAAGAGGTGCGAAAATTGATATTTGGAGAAAAGGGAACCCAAGATCGGAGGCCGAAGAGAATATTGAACCGCCGAATATGGAATATTGAATTTCAAGCTAAAATCTCATCATTGGATATTCCTTGTCCATTATTCTGTGTTCTTTATTGGTTATTCAATATTCGAAACCTTCTTTTCCACCTTCATCATAAACTCAGTGAGATTTTCTTCGGTGGCCATATCCAGCTTTTTGCGGAGGCGATAGCGGGCGGTCTTCACACTATCGGCGGTGATACCCAGAATAGTGGCAATCTCCTTACTGGTAAGGTTCAGCTTTACAAGCGCAGAAAGGCGCAGCTCATTGGCCGTTAAATCAGGATATTGCTTTTTTAAGGCATCAAAAAAGCCGGTGTGTACTTCCTCGAAATAGAGTTTAAATTGCTCCCAATCTTCATCAAGATTAAAGCTATAATCGACCATATTTTTTAGTTTCTGCAGTGCCTGATGACGATTACCATCCTGCATATTCCTGAGATCTCCAATATGCTCTTTGAGTTCCTTCATGGACTCATTTTTTTGCACTAAATGAAGGCTGTGGGTGGTCAGCTGTTTATTCTTAAATTCCAGATCCTGTTTGAGCCGCTGTTCCTTAAGGCGGGTATTTTCCAGTTCTGTGCGGTTCTTTCTGATCTTCAATCTCTGCCGGTTGTATACTAATAAACCGATAAGAACTGTTAGAACAAGCCCGGCAATAAAAATATATCGTATCAGCTTAGCCTTCTCCTGTTTCTTTTGGAGCAGGGCGATCTCTTGTTCTTTTTGCTGAGTTTCGTAACGCGCTTGCATCTGTGCAATCTGCTTTTCTCGCTCTTTATCATGCAAGCTGTCTTTTACGGTGGCTAATTTCCGCTGAGATTCGTAGGCACGCCGGTAGTCTCCCTGCCGGATATAAGCCTCTGCAAGTGTCTCAAGGGCATCGCGGTTTTCTTCCAGGGAGCCCTGTGATTGCGCCCTGGCCAATGCCTTTTGGCCCATTTCAACGGCTTTGCCAACGGCTCCCTGACTCAGTAAATTTTGAGCAAGCCGATTTTGAACGCCGGTCATCTTCCGCTGCCATCCTATCGCATTCAAAAGGGGCAGGGCCTGCAGTAAGTAGGTATTGGCCTCTGAAAATTTATCCTGATCCCGATAGACCATCGCAATATTTCCAAGGGCCAGAGCCTCCAGCATCTTATCGCTCATACTCCGAGCCAGGGCCAGAGCCTGTTTATTTGCATCCAGCGCCTGTTGATATGCTTTCTTATCATTATATACTGAGCTCATACTCATCAATATGCTTGCTCTGGCGTGGGCACCGGGCAGATCTTCGGCCGCTTCTAAAGCCTTTTTAAAAGCCTTAACAGCCAAATTTGTTTCCCCGGTGGATCCATAAGCTGCCCCCAAGTTTGTAGCATATTCAGCGATATCAGCGTTATTACCCGCAAGCTCGCTTATCTTCAAGGCTCGCTTATAAAAACGAATACTCTTTTCAGGCCGATCCATTTGCTGGTTTGAAATGCCGATCCAATTAAGAACAACCCCAATACCTTGCTGATCATTGAGCTGTTCTTCTAAGTTAAGGGCACTAAAATAGTACTCAAGAGCTTTCTTAAAATTACTCTGGGATCGGTACAGATGTCCCATATTTATCAATGTAGCAGCTTCTTTTTGAAGATTACCGATCTGCTCAAACAGCTCCTTGGCCTGCAAGAAATGTTTGAGTGCTTCGGGGCTATCGTGCGTGCCAAGCAACCATCCGAGCATCCGGTGGCTCTCAGCCCTTAAATTTTCATTAGCCATCTGTTGCGACTCGGCCAGTGCTCTCCGGGCATAGGCCATGGCGGAATCAACATCTGATCGTCGAAGCTGCCCGCTCAGCTCAAGAAGGACCTCTATATGCTGCTCTCCGCTGGTGTTTTGGAGCTGCC
>DATGUX010000079.1:0-2417 GCA_035300985.1 Fodinibius sp. | reverse complement strand
TTCGATAAGAACCATTTCCATTTTACCTGGCGCTGGTTCTGGGAGTACGGCGGTGGATTGATGACCGACTGGGGCGTGCATATGCTTGATATCGCTATTCTTGCCATGCAGGCTGAGGCACCTCATACTGTATCGGCGGGCGGCGGTAAATACGCCTTCCCGAATGATGCTCGAGAGACACCCGATACGATGAATGCGGCTTATGAGTATGATGACTTCCTGCTGAGCTGGGAGCATACCATCGGGCAGTCGCGGGGCCCTTATGATCAAAACCACGGCGTTGCCTTCTACGGGCAAAATGGGGCTCTGGTAGCTTCAAGAAATGGATGGGAAGTGATACCGGAATACGACCGCGACTCTGAACCCTACCGGGAATATAAGATGAATGCACTGCCCACTCAGCCGGTGCAGGGCAATGCGCGGGACTTACATGCTCAAAATTTCATCGAAAGCATACGATCGGGGAATCCTACCGTATGTGATACCGCTCAAGGCAGTCGTACAACTATCAATGCGGGACTGGGCAACCTGGCCTGGCGAACCGGATCGACTATCCAGTGGGATAAAGCGAAAAACCGCTGTAAAAATAACCCGGAAGCCAATAAACTGATTCAGGCGAATTACCGGAGCCCATGGAAATTGCCTGAGGTTTAAAATACACTTGGTGGAAGTTGTTGCAAAACCATAATGGTTATTTTTTGAGTCATGATCCTGGCGAGCCGGGAGGTAAAGATCTCCGGAAGAACAACGGTTGTCATGGTGCGGTGCCCGCCCACCGGCGTGGTGGGCAGTCTCAATAGGATTTCGGGACGAAGTCGAGTCCATTAAAAACAAAACAAAGGCTGTCATTCTGAGCCTGCCGAAGAATCTCTTAGTCTTGCTTACTAACGTATGGAGGATGTTGCCCTTTAGATGCTACGTGTGCAGGCACAGTCCCGAACGCTTTTCGGGGTTCGATTGTGGTCTTGGAAAAACACAAGGTCTTCACTCAGGTTGACATCGACTTTCAAAAAATATGACTCGTGTTTTACGGAAGTCTCCTGATGTATTCCTAAATCCTAAACACCGCTAAAGGCGTTAAATCCGCCGTCGACGGGGATGACCGTCCCGGTAACAAATTTCGATGCATCACTGCACAGCCACAGCGTTGTTCCGATCAGGTCTTCCGGGTTACCGAAACGCCCCATCGGCGTGTGATCAATAATGGTTTGACCGCGGTCGGTAAGGGAGTCGTCATCATCCAGCAGTAAATCCCTGTTTTGCTCTCCAATAAAAAAGCCGGGAGCAATAGCATTCACCCGAAGCCCCTCTCCGTGTTTGTGAGCCAGCTCCACGGCCAGCGATTTGGTGAAATTATCGATTGCGGCTTTACTGGCAGAGTAGCCCAGCACACGCGTGAGTACTTTTTGGGCAGCCATTGATGAAATATTAATAATAGTACCTTCCTCCTGATCAATCATCGCTTCGCAAAAAACTTTACTGGGTTTATAAGTTCCCATAAAGTTTAGATCCATCACTTGTTCCAGCGCATCATTGTCTAAATCAAGGAAGGAGTCTTCAGGATTGATAACCGCACCGGCAATATTTCCACCGGCGGCATTAATGAGAATATCTATTTGTCCCCACTGTTCGATTACCTGACGTTTGGCAGCTACTAAGTCATCTATACTTAGTACATTGGCATAGAGAGCCAGGGCTTCGCCGTCATTTTGTTTAATTAAAGATACTTGCTGGTCCACCGTTTTCTTTGTCCGGCCAAGGACTCCGATCTTTGCGCCGGCTGTGGCTAAGCCCTCAGCCATTGCGCCACCCAGTGTTCCATTTCCTCCGGTTATTACGGCTACTTTATCTTCTAAATCAAATAAATTTGTCATATTGCTATAGATTATCATAATTAGTGCAAACGATTACGCAATATAATGATAACTGATTTATAGATGAAATCTATCATGCAATTTTGAGGGTCTAATATTTGTCAAAACCTACCCATCATGGTGGGCTATTATAGATTATGTAATCCGTTTACTTGGTTATTGGCCCGACTACTTTTGGGCACAGGTAATTTTTGTCAGGACGGGCCACGAGTTTGTCACCATCTTTATGTGCGCTTATTTACGATCGTGATAATTTGGGTGAATGGTTAGGATAAGATGCTGCACAAATGCTGAGAAATTCCACAAATTCTCATTTCTTATTAAAAATAAACCCGGTACAGCAGTGAGATATTACGGCCCGGCTCCGGCATGAACTCTTTGATACGCGAAAGGTGATTCCGATAGGTAGTATCTAAAATGTTTTCCGCATTGAGGGAGATGGTGTGCAGAACTGCTCCGGTCTCGAATCGGTACTGGCCCATCAGATCAAAGAGGGTATAGCCGTCAGTAGAGGTTTCAAATTCTCCCGTTCGGGTTTGCTTA
>DATGUX010000078.1:0-5602 GCA_035300985.1 Fodinibius sp. | reverse complement strand
CTTAGATGTTACAGTGGGACGTGCCGATTTTAAAAATATTTCTAAAGCCCACATGACGAATAATACGGAGGGTCTGCTTAAGCTGGTGTTTGATACCGAATCGCTCAAGCTGATGGGCGTTCATATTTTGGGAGGTGAAGCAGCCAACCTAATTCATCTGGGCCAGTCAGTCATGGCCTATGGGGGTAATATTCGCTACTTCATTCGCCACGTGATGAACTATCCAACCCTCAGTGAGGCTTACCGTATTGCCGCCTTCAATGGAGTAAACCGCGTTTATCAAGCAGGCACTAAATACAAAAACATTCTGGAAGAATAGAACCTTTTAACAGGACAAACGTCCCGAAGGCGCTCTATTCCCAACATTCTACCTTGTAATAGAGGTGTAGCAGCCGGACAGGCTTAGATGTTGAATAACCTTTTGTTACACATAGTGAATTGCCATGGGAAGACCGGTGGAATCAACGGGAACTTCTTCGGGAAGGGTTTTTATTTCCTCATCTACCGAGTAGCGGGCAAAAAGAGCCAAGGCCATTGCATCCACAATATCGTCTTCATCAACCTGGTTCCGCCGATATTCTTCCTTGATATCGCGAAAAAAGTCATCCGCGTACTTGCTCTGGTTTTTCAGCAGCCCCAGCCGGTGGCGCAATCCTTTTTTAGTAGCCTTTTTCTGTAAAATAGAGTTATTCCCGTTCAGAATACGAAACAGCAGCTCGGGATGACTCTCAAAAACCTTTTCTCGCAAGCTCTTCTTCTCCTGCAGAAAATGATCAATTGTTTTAATATTGGGCGTAATATTCCACGACTGGAGAGTCACCTTTTTACCGGTTATTTCATAACTGGTCATCGATGCTTCGGCATAGGTAGGAGCATGCAGGGCGGGCCGGACTGGCGGGCTAAAAACACTCGCGGCGTATTCACCGCCCAGCATCTTACGCAGCTCGCGGTCACAGTCACGGGTGTATTCCTCATCGGTCAACCCAATGGGCACATCAATAAAAATACGGTCGTACTCCAGGAGAAACTCTTTCAGCTTCTCATCAGATTCTACCAGCCAATAGCCGGCATGCTCATCATCCAGTGAGATGGCCATCCAGCCGGCCCGGCAACCGTCGATACCTAAGGTTTTCAAACTGATCTCCTTTTTAACTGTCTATTATTCTTCATCATTGGTTTCTACTCCGCGCTTCAGCCGGATATGGAGTTCATCCAGCTGCTCCGGATCTACAAAATCGGGACTGCCATCCATCGCGCTCTGTGCTTTCTGATTCTTTGGAAAGGCAATGACATCGCGCAAGCTATCGCCGCCGGCCATAATCATAATAATACGATCTACCCCCAGGGCAATACCGCCGTGAGGCGGGGCACCATATTTAAATGCCTCAAGCAAAAAGCCAAAACGGTCTTCGGCCTCTTCTTTACCAATACCTAAAAGCTTGAACATACGTGTTTGCAACTCAGGATCATGAATACGTATCGAGCCACCGCCAATCTCAAAACCGTTGAGCACCAGATCGTAGGCACGAGACTTCACGGAGGTCGGTTCATCATCCAGCCGGTCAGCCTCATCTTCTTGCGGAGCTGTAAATGGATGGTGCAATGCCTGATAGCGCTGTTGTTCACGGCTCCATTCCACTAATGGAAAATCGGTGACCCACAGGAAGTTAAAAGCATCGCGGTCAATAAGCTCATGCTCTTCGCCCATCATCAGCCGCAGCTTGCTCATTTGTTGATATACCTCCGGATCAGGACCTGCAAGGATGAGCACCAGATCCCCTTCAGTTGCTTCGGCAGTCTCAACCATGCCTGCCACGGTCTCTTCTTTTAAAAATTTTTCGACGCTACACTTTACGCCATCCTCTTCATTCAGCTTGATGTAAATGAGCCCTGCCGCACCGGTTTCACGCTGTACACGTTCCGTGAGGCGGTCAATTGCTCCGCGCCCCATATTACCCTGACCCGGCACGGTAATCCCCAGAACTGCTCCGCCCTTCTCTACGGTTCCGGAGAATATGTTAAATTCAGAATCTTTGACCAGCTCAGAGAAATCGACAAACTCCAGTCCAAAGCGCGTATCGGGTTTGTCCGTGCCGTAGGTTTTCATAGCTTCATCATAGGTCATGCGCTCAAATGGAGTCTCGACCTCTCGCCCGGCCGTGTCGCTCATGACTTTTTGCATCAGCGCTTCCGTGGAGCTTATCACCTCTTCCTCGTCTACAAAGGACATCTCTACATCGATCTGAGTAAACTCCGGCTGACGATCGGCTCGCAGATCCTCATCCCGAAAGCACTTTACAATCTGGAAATAGCGGTCAAATCCAGATACCATCAACAGCTGTTTATAGGTCTGCGGACTCTGGGGAAGTGCAAAAAAACGGCCCGGATTAACGCGGCTGGGTACCAGATAATCCCGAGCCCCCTCCGGAGTGCTTTTCATCAGTACGGGCGTTTCCACTTCTAAAAAGTCGTGCTGGTGGTAAAAAGATCGAACTGATTGGTAAAAATAAGAGCGCAATACCATATTCTGCTGCAGGTCGGCCCGTCGCAGGTCTAAGTAGCGGTACTTCAGACGGATCTCCTCGCCGGTTTCAATATCTTCCTTAATTTCAAAAGGAGTTGTCTCAGCTTTGGAGTAGATAATCAGATCCTCAACAATGATCTCTACTTCACCGGTAGCTATATCAGGATTGACGTTTTCCTCATCACGTCCCTCAACGGTGCCTCTAATACCAATCACATATTCCGAACGCAGCTGTTCTGCTTTTTCGTGCAGAGCTTTATCCGTTTCATTAAACACAATTTGAGTAATTCCATGCCGGTCACGCAGGTCGATAAATATCACACCGCCCAGATCGCGACGGGTCCCTACCCATCCGTTTAACACAATCTGATTACCAATACTTTCTGCTGTAAGTTCTCCGCAATTGTGGGTTCTGTTCCACGTCATAAACTATGCTCTTTTTACTAAATTGTTGATCTGCTTTCAAAAGCGTTGAAAATAAGTATTATGCGAACCAATAGCTCATCGATCTTTGAAAAAGGTTACATTAGATCAATATAATTTTGGGCTTTATCTAAAATTGCTACATTAAAAATGTTCGCTTTGCACAAGGGAGTTCTACTATTAGGAGACAGAATAACGGGCTGATGAAGGGGAGCAGTAAAGGCTAATCCGGGCTTAATTAGGTCTCATAAATGAAGGCGGGTGTAACAGATGGTTAAATCAACGATATTATCTACAGCAATCTGATTAAGGTACATACTCCATGGCTTCTATTTCTGTTTTAATTGCGGAGGATCACGAGATTGTTCGTTACGGAATCAGTTCTTATCTGTCATCCGCTGAAGACATTACCATTGCCGGAGAAACCTCAACGGGAGATGAATGCATTGAACTTTATAAGCAAACACAGCCTGATATATGCTTGCTTGACATCAGCATGCCGGGTAAAAGCGGAATCGAGGCGGCAAAAGAGATCCGCAGCATAAATCCCGATGCTAAAATCTTGATCCTGTCCATGCATATAGATCAAGCTAAACTCAAAGAGCTACTTAATGTGGGCATTGACGGATACCTTGTCAAAGATATAGAAAAAGATGAGCTGCTTCGTAGCATCCGGGCAGTAGTAAAGGGGCAACGGGTCTTCAGCAAACCTATCTCGGATATGATGACCCGGTCGTTTTTAAGCCGCACAGGCAGTGACCAACCATCGCCGGGAAAGAAGCTTACAAAACGCGAGAAAGAGATTATCACGTTAATTGCAAAGGGACTAACCAGTAACGAAATAGCCGATAAATTGTATATCAGTCCCCGTACTGTCGATACTCACCGATCTAATCTAATGGAAAAGCTGGAGCTTAAAAATATTGCCGAGCTCGTTCGGTATGCTATTAAACACGACCTTATTTCATCAGAATGAGAGCTAACTACGTACTTTTACGTATTCAAAATACCTATTTATAGCTATTGATTAAGAGAGAGAGACAAGGTAAGTTAGTTTTACAAATGGGGTAATAGCCGTCTGTAGATGATATATAGCAGCCAATCTGTGACAGGATGGCTGCTTTTTCTTTATACATGGTTTTCATTATCAAATATCAAAACATATAGAGGGTTGGGCCAACCTGCGCGCTATGGCTCACTGCGTCAAATCCCAAAAATCGGGAGTCGGCCGTGCTTCGGTAGGCAATCCTTGCCAAAAGCCGTTTATTGCGAGTAAAGTCGGTCCCTTCGACTTCGCTCAGGGAACGCCTTAAACTGACTCTGTTCAGAGGTCCTATATTTCTTCTGGAAAAGGTTCCTATAAATAGCGCGCTGCATTGGGAGCTCCTGCTAAACTATCGGATCTATGATATTAAACGCAAGGCCCATGATTTCGTAATTACAGGATAAGGAAATTCGACATTTTTCCAAGCCGTTACTACTAAGAGCTTTGCAAAGCTTATACTTACAATGTCACTTCTTAAAAAACAATTCATAAGGTTCAAAGTGAGTTCCACTTCAGACCCAGGAGTAGAACTCCTTCCGAACGAGTGGTTTTGCAAAAGGCATATTAACCAGCAAAAGGCATTGGACTCAGCCCCAAAAGTCTGTAGTCGTTTGCTATATCAAAAACAGCTGCCGGCCAGGACATAAAAGTGTATATTTGAAAGCTCATCTATTGTCTTATCGTTTGTTTTTTTACTATTTTCAAAATTATTAACAGCCCTCATCTTACAAACTTACCTAAGTCACTTTTATGTTACAGCTTTCCACCATTCGAAAAACCGCGGCTCTTTATGCGGTGTTAACAACTTTTCTGCTGGCCGGATGTACAGGCACCCAGCAAAGTACGGCGCCTGTCAAATCTGAGCAAACAGCAGAGCACAGCCCCAAAGAAGCTCACCAAAAACCGTCGGAGATGGATCGGCTCGTCGCCAACTCCATCACAGGCGAAATTCCACCTGCTTTCTTCCAAGCAGTAGAGAATCGTACACGGACCATGTCAGGGAAGCCGGGAGCCAACTATTGGACCCAATGGACCGACTACGATATTGACGTAGAGCTTATACCGGCTGATACCCTTCTAAAAGGAAGCAGCACAATTACTTACCATAACAACTCTCCCGATACACTTAATCAGCTGTTTCTGGAGCTGACGCAAAATCTGCATAAAAAAGGAGTGGTACGCAACGAAAGCACAGAAGTGACGGGCGGTATAAACCTCCGAAATGTAAGTACAGGCGATACAGAACTGGATATTATGCGTTCATCAAGGGCCCCGCAGGGTTATTATGAGGATGGTACACTGATGATTGTGCGTCCAGCGAAGAGTATTGCTCCCGGTGAAACGGTTGAAATTTCCATCGACTGGGATTTTAAAGTTCCGCAGCGCGGAGCCGGAGGCCGGATGGGCTACAACAAAGATAACCTCTTTTATATTGGCTATTGGTATCCTAAAATGCGTGTATATGATGATGTAAACGGATGGGCTACCGATCCATTCCAGGGCAATGCCGAGTTCTATCACGGATTTGGCGATTATAATGTTGATATTACTGTCCCCGAACAGTGGATGGTCGCCTCTACCGGTCGGCTGACCAACCCGAAAAATATTCT
>DATGUX010000077.1:0-7202 GCA_035300985.1 Fodinibius sp. | reverse complement strand
GTGAAGTCTATCGCTCGGTGATGACCGAATATCGGCAGTTTTATGGTATCACCAACCCGGAAAATAAAGTTAAAGGCGAAATCTTTGCCATTCAGGATGAAATGTATGCCGAAGAAGGCGATTGGATGAAGGAGCGTTATAAGGTACCGAAAAATCTGCCATTAGACCGTACGGAAGTGCCACTGCTGCAAAACAATAAAGTGAACCGTTACCTGACCTATTTCTCGATGAAGCGTCCTAACGTCATGGAACACTGGCTGAAGCGATCGGAAAAATACTTTCCGATGATGAAAAGGATTTTTGAAGAGGAAAATGTTCCGGTTGAACTTATCCATCTTTCAATGATCGAAAGCGGGCTAAATCCCCGGGCTCAGAGCTGGGCATCGGCCGTTGGAATGTGGCAGTTTATCCGGGCAACCGGCTCGATGTATGGACTGGATGTCAATTGGTGGATTGATGAGCGGCGTGATCCTGAAAAAGCAACGCGCGCGGCCGCTCAGCATCTAAAAGACTTATATGAAGTATGGGGCGACTGGCATCTGGCGCTGGCGGGTTACAACATTAGTCCCCGCGGATTAAAACATGCCATCCGGCGAGCGGGTGGAAAGGAAGATTATTGGGCGGCCTCTCCTTATCTGCCAAGTGAAACACGAAATTATGTGCCCAGTTTTATTGCGGCAACGATGATCGAGATGAATCCTGAGGCATTTGGATTTAAAAAGAGGTACGGGACCCAGCACTATGGTTATGAGGTATATCAGGTAGGCCCGCTTATGTCGCTGGATATATTAGCTGAGGCTGCCGGTATTAGCGTGGAAAAATTAAAGGAGTATAATCCCGAGCTGTTGCGCTGGGCTACTCCGCCGGGCGACACATACTCGTTGAAGCTACCAACGGGCAGTAAGGAGCGTTTCGTTACTAACTACAAAGATATTCCCAAAGATGAACGTGGGCGCAGTGTAGCCATGCATACCGTGGACGGGGGGGAGTCGCTGGGGATTATTGCCCGAAAGTATGGCACTTCAGTACGTGCCTTATACGAAACAAATAAGGATCTATCGAGCACGATTTATCCGGGTCAGAAAATTGTTGTGCCATTGACGAGGGCAAGTGGTCGGAAGATAGCCACGCGGAATTCTGCAGATAAATCTCCTGAGAAAACGCAATCGACCGTACAAGAAAAGAAAAACCAAACAGAGCAAAAGGAAAAGCCATCGAAGACGAAAGTCCGATATAAGGTGCGTCGCGGAGATACAATCGGGCATATTGCCGGATGGTTCGATGTCAGTTCCTCGCAGGTTCGGCAATGGAATAATACGTCCAATTCCATACGTCCGGGCGAATATCTCAGTCTCTATGTTCCCCCTTCGAAGGAACCTTATTATAAGGCAGTGAGCGGGATGTCGCGCAGCCAGAAGCAACGAATGGAGCAGAAAAAACGGTCAGGACAAGATGTAGCTGCAAATTACCTGGCAATGAATTCCGGATCAGGAGGGAAATATACCGTACAGCCTAACGATACGCTGATCGAAATTGCTAAGGCACACGGCATTTCAGTTAGTACCATCAAGCAGCTGAATGGAATAAATGGCTCCCAAATATACGTAGGCCAGACCTTAACGGTAAGCGGTACCGGCAGCAAATAAATGAGGCCTATAATTACCTTCGAGGCTTTTGTAACTTAACGTTCTAATGGCTAAGGCAGATCTCCATATTCATACCACGGCCTCAGACGGCCGCATGAGCCCCGTTGATGTGGTACACGCAGCAATAGCTCATAAGCTCGATCTAATAGCTATTACCGATCATGATACGCTAAAAGGTTTCCGGGAAGCCGAGAAGGTTGTCAGCGATATGGATCAAATTGAGCTGTTTCCTGCTATTGAGATTACCAGTGACTTTAACGGGCGCGAATGCCACCTTTTGGCCTACTGCTTCGATCCGAATCATCACCTCATAAAGCAGTTGGTTCGCGATCATTACCATTCGCGGCTCAATCGCGGCAAGTGGATTATTGGGCAACTTTCTCGCAAAGGTTTTGAGTTGGATATTGACGAAGTTAAAGCTGTAGCCCATGGCGGGAATATTGGTCGGCCGCATATTGCCACGGTACTCCTGGATAAGGGTTATGTTGCATCTTATAAAGAGGCCTTTATCCGCTATCTCAGTGATCAGCAGTTGGGTACAATCTATAATGAATATTACAGCCATACGAAGGTAATAGAAACCGTTAAAAAGGCGGGTGGGGTCGTGGTTATAGCTCATCCGGGCAGGTTATACTCTCAAAAAGAGTTGAAAGCACTTGTTTCGGCCGGCGTTGACGGGATAGAAGTGATCCATCCCAGCCATAAATATAAAATCCAGAAAAAAATGGAGGAGTTCGCGGAAAGCCATGATCTATTGACAACGGGCGGCAGCGATTTTCACGGCAGTAAGAAGAAGTATCAAAGATATTTTGGCATTGTCACTATTAATGCCCGTCATGCCCACAAACTGCGGCGCATGGCTGATCAACGAAAACAATGACCCTTTATAAATTATGTCACATCAAATAATTAAAGCCGGATCAGAGCATGCCCACTGCAAGGTAGGTATTGCCGTGGCCAGGTGGAATTCATTTATCACTGAAAAACTCCTGGAAGGTGCACTGGATGCACTGTCAAATAAGGGAATAAAAGAAGAGAATGTTGTGGTGGCCTACTGCCCCGGGGCTTATGAAATACCCTTTACCGCCCGAAAGTTACTTTCTCATACAGACGGGGTAATGGCCTTGGGGGCTGTGATAAGGGGAGATACCCCGCATTTTCACTATGTATGTGATGCTGTGAATCGCGGAATAACCAATTTAAATATGCAGGGCAATAAACCGGCTGTATTTGGTGTTTTGACTACTGATAACGTACAGCAAGCCCGCGAGCGAGCCGGTTTATCCGGTGATAAGGGAAATAAAGGCGCTGAAGCGGCATTGGCGTTATTAGAGATGGTTAGCCTGACTCGTAAGCTTGATCAATTATAATCTATATACGCTTGATATAACGGAGATAAAGCTCTAATATTGATAGCTTCTTAATTTACCTGATTTACGTCTTTGGAACCAATATCCCTAACAAATACAGAACAAAAAAGCAGCGATAAAAAGTTGCAAGCCCGTCTCACAGAGCAGGGACAGGTCCCCGATCATATTGCTATTATAATGGATGGCAATGGCCGCTGGGCAAAGAGTAAAGGCAATATGCGCTCTTATGGTCACAAAGCCGGGGTCGATTCTGTACGCGATATCACAGAAGCTTGTGCTCAGTTAGGAGTGAAATACTTGACTTTGTATGCTTTTTCGACTGAAAATTGGTCGCGCCCCAAGTTTGAGGTTAATGCGCTAATGCGCTTGCTGGCCAGCTCACTTCGCAGGGAAGCCAATAAGCTGGATGAAAATAATATTCGGCTTGATACGATTGGACAAATCGATCGCTTCCCCAGTAAGTGCCGGCAGCAGTTGGAAGAAGCTATTGCACTCACGCAAGACAATACACGACTGAATCTATGCTTAGCTTTAAGCTATTCAGGCCGCTGGGATATTACCGAAGCCGTTAAGAAACTGGCCGAACAGGTACAAGCCGGGCATATAGCTCCTGGTGATATTGATGATCAGATGATAGGTGATCATTTGTCAACGGCAGAAATCCCCGATCCCGATTTAATCATTCGCACAAGCGGTGAATACAGGATCAGTAACTTTCTGTTATGGCAGCTTGCCTATTCTGAACTTTATATTACCGAAACTTACTGGCCGGCTTTCCGTCGTAAGGAGTTGTATAAAGCCATACATTCTTTTCAGGAACGTGATCGCCGTTTTGGTAAACTTTCTGAAAAAGAACAAAAGAAAACGGCGGGCTTATCCGTTCAAGAGATGACTACCTAACCTTTCACATCAAATAATCTACGTTCAATATTATTCAAGAACTAATTAACGTGAAGAAATTATTACTCACCTTTGTTGTACTTTGCTTCATTTCTATTTCTGCGGCAGCTCAAGTAATTCCTGCCGATAGTACATCATTTAGTATTGAAAATCCCATGAACGTAACTCCCCAACAGTTCGAAGTGCTGGGGGTAGAAGTTGAAGGGTTGACCACCTCGCGCAAGGAGTTTGTTATTGGAACCAGCGGGCTGCAAAAGGGTTCGAAAATTACCATACCCGGCCAGGATATAGCTCAGGCTATTCAAAGCCTGTATCAGACGGGGCTTTTTTCTAATATAGAAATTATTGAAGCCGGACAAGAGTCCGATGGAATCTACCTGAAGATTATTGTCCAGGAACAGCCGCGCCTCGAGGAGTATAAAATTCGGGGAGTCAAGGGATCGGAACGAAAGGATCTAAAGGAAAAAATATCCCTTGTTCGGGGTTACGCCGTAACGGATGCATCCCTGGCGCAGGCCGTCAATACAATCAAACGCTATTATCGCGAGGAAGGCCACTGGAACGTATCGGTGGAGGTTGAAAAAACGGAGCCCGATGAGGTACGTAACAGGGTGAGAGTGATCTTCCATATTGATGCCGGTGATCGCCTCGAAATTAAGGAAATTACCTTTGACGGAAATAAAGAGTTTAGTGACCGTAAACTGCGAGGATCCCTTGGTACGATTAAAGAGGACAAATGGTGGAGCTTTTTCTCGAAAAAACTATTCAAAGAAAGTGAATTTGAAGAAGCTAAAGAAAATTTGGGCATGTTCTATCGCGAGCATGGCTTTCTCGATTTCAGGGTAACCAGCGATTCGGTATATACCTTCCCTTACACACAGCGCCGCCTATACGTGTTGACTACGCCGGCTCGGGGAATTAAGGTTAATATATCGGTCCACGAAGGTCCGCAGTATAAGGTTCGGAATATTAACTGGGATGGAAATACCGTATACACCGACAAGCAGCTTACCCAAACACTCGGCTTTGAAAAAGGGGAGGTTTTCAATCAGACAAAGTTTGAGAAACGTCTTCGCATCAATCAAACGGGACCTGATGTAACCAGCCTTTATCAGGATATCGGCTACCTGTTTTTTAGGGTAGAACCCGATATTGAAGTAGTAGGACAAGATTCAGTGGATCTGAATATGCATATTGTCGAGAATGAGATTGCTTATGTTAAGAAAGTATCCTTTGAAGGCAATACTAAAACGCATGATGATGTGGTGCGGCGTAGTTTGAAGACAGTTCCCGGGCAAAAGTATAGCCGCCGGGCCATTATCAGAACTATTCGTGAACTCGGGCAGCTCGGGTATTTCCGCCAGCAGGCGATAGAACCTAATTTAGATCCTGATCCCGAAAATCAGACCGTGAACATCAATTACACTCTTGATGAGTCGCAAAGCACCGATAACTTTGAATTTTCCGGTGGATTCGGTGGTCGCGGTATTGGACTTATTCTGTCTGCTAAATTAAACTTTAACAACTTCTCTATTCAGCGTGCCATAAAAGGCGAGGGCTGGAATCCGATACCATCAGGCGACGGACAAAAACTGTCTCTGGGAGTCCAGGTTACCGGCAGTGGCTATCAGAGCTACAGCATTGGCTTCCAGGAGCCCTGGCTCTCCGGCAAGCCCTTATCTTTGGGGGTTAATACCAGTTATGACCTGATTAGGTATACAAATAGCGATCAGCGCAGTGAACTTTTCTCAAGCAGTGTGTCATTGGGTCGTCGTTTGAAGTGGCCGGATGATTACTTTACGCACCGCAGTATCGTTTCATACCGGCTGTATGACGTAACGGGCGGAGCTTCGTTCCTCCCCGAGGGCGTCTCAAGTATTTTAAGTATTAAGCAGGTACTTGAGCGGAATTCAACAGATAATAGAATTTCCCCAACCACCGGATCTAAGCTGATGCTATCTGGAGAGCTTGCACCTCCACTGCCCGGTTTTGCACAGTATTATAAATTTAAAACGAGCTATCAGAGTCATACTCCCGTAGTCGGTAAACTGGTGCTAACCAATACCGTAGCCTATGGCTACCTGGGATATCTGGGCACGGGTAAGGAGAGCAGTTTTCAGCGCTTCAAACTTGGCGGAACGCCGCTGCAGCAGCGTCAATCATTCTTAGACGACAATATCGATCTGCGGGGTTTCCCCGGCGGGTATAACGGCTCAATCACGGCCTATAATGAAAAGGGCCAGGAAGTAGGCGGGCGCCTCTATGCGAAATACTCGCTTGAGTTACGGTACCCGGCTATAACTGAGCAGCAGGCACAGGTATATCCTTATGCCTTTATTGATGCGGGTAACGCCTATTTGGATCCCAGCGAGTTCGCTCCTTTTGACGTAAAACGTTCGGCAGGCTTTGGCGCGCGCATCTATCTTCCTATTCTGGGTTTGGTTGACTTAAGTTATGGTTATCGTCTTGATGGCATTCCAAATACTCAGGTGGAAGCTGGTCAATGGGAATTCCTCTTCAATATTGGTGCTCCTTTTTAATGCACAGAATGATTAGGCATAGCATCTTAGCTGCCGGATTAATTCTGGGCCTGCTAACTGAGGTTTCAGCCCAGCAGAAAGTCGGTTATGTGGATACTGATTATATTTTAGACCGGATGCCTGAATATGAAGGTATCCAGCAAAAGTTAAGTGCCATAAGTGTAGAATGGAAGCAGCAATTGGATAAGTTAGATGCCGAAATCGAACAACTGAAAGCTGATTTTAGAGCAAAGAAGGTGCTTTATACTGAAAAGCAAAAAGAAGGAAAACAGCAAAAGATAGCAGCCAAGGTAAAAGATCGTCAACAGTATATGCAACAGAAGTTTGGATCTGAAGGGGCCTATTTTAAGAAACAAAAAGAACTGTTGAAGCCCATCCAGCGTACCGTTTTTGATGCTGTTAATGCGGTTGCAGACCGGGGTAACTTTGATTTTGTCTTCGATCGGGCCGAAAATACCGGTTTGCTCTATGGGAATGACGAATTTAATTTGAACGAGGAGGTACTACAAGAGATCGGCATTACGTTAAAAGAATAGAGAAATTGGTAAAAATTGTTAGTATAATCACAAGCCTTAAATAAGTAGAAAGATAAACAAGAATCGAGTTATGATAAGAAAGTCACTAAGTTCCGCCTTTTTATTACTTCTGCTGGTAAGCTCTAATGTATATGGGCAGCAGCTTAAAATAGGTTATATGAACACCCAAGAGGTGTTAAGCGAATTGCCACAGCGCTCAGAGGTTGAGCA
>DATGUX010000076.1:0-2626 GCA_035300985.1 Fodinibius sp. | reverse complement strand
TGGCAGTTACTCCTATTTTAAAGGAAACTGGTATGCTGTAAAGAACAGGATCAACAATGGATTAGCTGAAATTAAATATAAATCAAAGAAATGGGGCCTTCACAGCCGCCTGCTCTACAGTGACAATGAGGAGTACATCTTCTTCCAGCCTTTTGGCCGTGAGATTCCCGCTAATACCGGTTATCAGCAAATTGCCTTGCGTGGCTATCGTGATATCGCGCATTGGCGTCTGCGCGGAAAATACTCCGCTGACAACAAGGATATAGACTATCGGATCAACAATAAAGAGTACAATTTTGACTGGCAACAGTTTAAACATGAATTTTCACTTTCCGGCCATTATAAAAGATCAAATCTTGAATTCAGTACGGGCGCGGCACTGGAATATGCGATAACCGAAGGCCGGCAGCTTAATAATGAACAGGGCGTCGCAACGCTTTACGGCAAAGGGAGATATCAGTTTAATCAAAAAAACAGCCTGCAAACAGGTCTCAACCTTGATATCGCAACAATAGAAACGGCCTTTTCTTTTTCGGGCAGCTCTAAGCATAAGATAACCGATTCCTGGAGCCTAAATCCGGTAATAAGTTATAACGAACTGCTCTATTACCGCCAGCAAAGCAGCACCTACTGGGATCAGCGCGGCTACTCTTTCTTTGACGAACTGGATATTGCCCGCGATCTTCCATTTAGCGATAAAAAAAACCGATCGGCAACGATAGCTCTAAATAACAGCTTCACACTAAGCCCTGCTGTACAGCTTGATCTTAGCGGAAAGTTCGTTCGCCATTTTGACCTGAACATTCCCTGGCAGACAGTATCACATGAAGGGCAACTGTACGCGGGCATCTATACCCGTCCACAAGAGCTGCATTTCTCCTCTGAAAGGGGTAGCCTCTATCGGCTGACTTTAGGCTTGTCTCAGACTATTAACACGACCTTTAGTCATTCGCTTAAACTTACTGGCCAATATACCGCGACAGGTTCTCAACGCTACCAATCCTACTGGCAGCAGACCCCCAAAGAACGCTTAAATTATCAGCTTAAATACCTGCCGTTTACCGATCTTTTTTTGTCATTAACAGCGACCTATCGCAGTGCTACCCACTGGTTGGAATATCAAAATATTGACGGCAAACGCTACCGTTCGCTACAGCCTCAATACCGCTTCCAGTATGGCACCTTCCACACACAAACTCCTGCTTTCTTCAACCTGGGGCTTACGGCCAAAAAATGGTTTTGGGATCGCCGGCTGGCTACCACATTCTCAGTTAGAAACCTACTGAACGCCGAGCTACGTTATCATACGCTGGGGCTCGACAAAGCGCTTCAGTTTGTAATCAAAGCTTCTATCAACCTTTAAGTGGCTTTCGCATTACCCACTATCAACAACAGATAAAGGATTGAGCCAACCTGCACGCAAGAGCTCACTACGCCAAATCCTGGAAACCGGGAGATGGCTTTGCTTCGGCAGGCGAAGGTGCCGGAAACCTCTATTATCGTAAATAAAGCCGGCCCCGCCGCCTTCACTCAGAGTTCTGGTCCTGTTTTTATTCTGCAAAGGTCTACTTAATACGAGTACACTCGAGGCTGCCGGGCAATAGTTAATCATGGCACATCGTATAGCTTTTCCGCCGCTTCCAAGTACAGGCCGAGCTCTCACCTCCATCTTTATGAAGGGTTACCGGAATAACCCATAACCCATTGTGAGGCTGTCGGAGACAATGACTGTTGGTTCAAATCATATAAAGGAAATAAACAATACAGGAATAAGTTCTTTTTTATCTTAATGAACACCTGAGGTTTTCAAACTTTCCTTGTTTTACCCCGAAGCAAGCCTCGGAGAATTCTTTGATTGAAGACTTGTTATTCCACCACGCTGAGTTCAATGAATATTTTTTAGAAAACGAGTTTAGAAAGATTTGAGAGCTTTTGCATAACTCGCCGGACGGGGTACCTTTTTCAAAGGGCTCAAAAATAATACTGCAACATTGGTTTCAATATCGAAGCATCAGAAGCGGTAATAAAGTGTACTTGTTTTCCGAGTATTTAGCTTTAGAATTGCATTAGAGCTATAAACGATTTGACCCTTGGTATTATAATATTGGTCCTGCTTCTTCGGAGAACTGCAGAGCACAACTCCATTTCTTGGAAAAGCATGGGTTGGAGTCCTTATATTCTATTCAAAATGATTCCATAACCAATCTGAATCATTCTTCCCTCAGTATGCACATCATATTAGCTTCCTGAGTTGAGTATGCCTTGAGCCAATAATCCTTTAACACGAAGCCTCCTTTTGATCTAAAAACCTATAAAAGGAATGATTAGGGCATAGCTTTCCACAGATCAATATTTAGAATGAGCTGTTCAAATCTGTGTCAATCTGCGGCTGCATAGGTAGCAGTTTAATTGATGACAGTACCGGTCCGATATCAGATTTGCTAAAGGACATACAGCAGCGCAACTACAAATGGAAAATATTATTCAAATAAAAAAGGCCCCGCTAATAAAAGCGGGGCCTTGAATGTTGAGCTTAATTCAGATTACATACGTTCAATGTTGAAGACCACTCGACGATTTTGTCGACGCTCTTCTGTATTCGCATTCTCAACCTTAGGATCGGTTT
>DATGUX010000075.1:0-3368 GCA_035300985.1 Fodinibius sp. | reverse complement strand
TGGGTCACGGCCACGGCCCGGCAGGTGGGTATCGATCAGGGCAAACATGTGATTGTGGTCAATGACGGACCGGGCTTTTATACCACGAGAATCCTTGCCCCTTTTATGAACGAGGCACTGATGCTCCTCGAAGAAGGCATTGCCATCAAAGAGCTGGACAAACATCTGAAAAACTTCGGTTTCCCGGTAGGTCCCGCTGCTCTGTTTGATGAGGTAGGTATTGATGTGGCCGCCCATATTACAGAGGTGCTGGGGGATCTGTTTGAGGAGCACGGCTTTACGCCTAATGATAAGCCAACAACACTTTTTGAGGATGGCTATAAGGGAAAGAAAAATAAGAAAGGCTTTTATAAATATGAGGAAGAAGGCTCTAAAACTAAAAAGAAGGAGCCCAACACCGATATTTACCGATATTTTGGCGGCCCTGAGCGCTCGCCAATGGATGCCCGCAGCGTCCAGCAACGCATGACCCTGATGATGGTCAACGAGGCGGCCTGGTGCCTGCAGGAAGATATTCTGCACAGCCCGACCGACGGCGATCTGGGTGCGGTGCTGGGGCTCGGCTTTCCGCCCTTTCTCGGCGGACCCTTCCGCTACATTGACCGCGAAGGAGCCGGCACCATCGTTGACCGGCTCGAAAATTTCCAAAGCGGTCACGGTCCTCGTTTCAAGCCGGCGGATATTCTTGAGGATCACGCTGCTTCAGGTGAGAAATTTTATGATGATTAATCTTTGTTAGCAAGCGCCTTTATCTCATGCCAGAAAATTGGAGCAAGCCTGTAAAAATCGTATCTTAGGAAGCTTTCATTTGACTATTTTAAATAAATCAATATTACATGTTTAATGCAGCATTTTTCCTGATGGGATCTCCGGACCAGGCCGGATGGATGAACCTTATTTTTCTGGGAGCCATCTTTCTCATTTTCTATTTTTTCATTATTCGCCCGCAAAGTCAGCGCCAGAAAGAGGTTCAGAAGATGGTTGACAACATTGAGAAGGGTGATAAAATTGTTACTTCCGGCGGAATGATTGCCCAGGTAAGAACTGTTGATGATGACAGCGTACTGGCCGAAATCGACAGCGGCGTCAAAGCACGCTTCAAGAAAAGCGCTATTACCGACGTCAACCCCAATCAAAAGGATAACTAATCTTTCTGCTATGGCAGATGACATTATATTTGATAGCATAGAATCAGCTATCGAAGATATCAAACAGGGGCGCATGGTTATTGTCGCGGACGATGAAGACCGCGAGAATGAGGGCGACTTTCTCATGGCCGCCGAGAAGGTAACCACTGAAGCCATCAACATAATGGTTAAATATGGGCGCGGACTCGTTTGCGTTCCCATCACGCGGCGCAAAGCCTACGATCTCGACCTTGATTATATGGTAACCAAGGGCGCCGACCCTGATGAAGCGGCCTTTACTGTTTCGATCGACCATAAGGAACTGACTACGACCGGCATTTCGGCAGTTGATCGGGCTAATACCATCCGTGAAATCATCAGCGATGGCGCTCAGCCCGGTGATTTCCGTCGGCCGGGCCATATTTTTCCGCTCATAGGCGCCGAAGGCGGTGTACTGCGGCGTGCCGGCCATACCGAAGCCTCTATTGATTTAGCACGTCTGGCCGGACTGAAACCGGCAGGCATTATCTGCGAAATCCTGAAAGACGATGGCAAAATGGCGCGCGTGCCTGACCTCGTCAAGATCGCTGATAAACTTGATATGAAACTTATCAGTATTGAAGACCTCATCTCATATCGCATGAAGTATGAGTCACTGGTGCGCAAAGATGTGAAGGTTAATCTGCCCACTATTTACGGCGACTTTACGCTCCATGCCTTTGAGGAGCGCCTGACCGGCGATCATCATCTGGCACTCGTGAAAGGACACTGGGATAAAGACGATCCCGTACTGGTGCGGGTCCACTCTTCATGTATGACCGGCGATATTTTCGGATCCAAGCGGTGTGACTGTGGCGAACAGCTGCATCAGGCCCTGCTGCAAGTTGAAAAAGAAGGTCAGGGTGTTGTGCTGTATATGAATCAGGAAGGGCGCGGCATCGGATTAGTGAATAAACTGAAAGCCTACAAGCTGCAGGAAGAGGGTATGGATACGGTGGAAGCCAATGAAGCGCTGGGCTTCAAACCCGATCACCGGCGTTATGGTGTGGGTGCACAGATCCTGCGGGAACTGGGCATCAACAAAATGCGCCTGATGACCAATAACCCGGTAAAACGTGTGGGGCTCAACAGTTTTGGCCTGGAAATGGTAGAGCGCGTGCCCATTGAAGTGGGCGCCTATCCCGAAAATGTGCGCTACCTCAAAACCAAGCGGGACAAGATGGGCCATGAGCTGGAACTTGACGAACTGGATCCGCACAGCCCCAAATTTATCGACAGCATCATGACCGAGTAACAGCCTGCATCGGATATCCCAGGCTTGCTATCCGATGAATGACAGAGCCCTGCCCTACCTCAGGACTTCATTAGATTAGTTGTAGGCCACCGTAAAGGTGGACTACAACGCGAGTGCTGCTGATTGATGTGGTCCATCTCCAAGATGGCCTGCATCTTTTAAAGACCATACCTTCGAAATTGCCAGCCTTGCTCTTAAACCGCATAACCGGTCTAAGTTTGCAGCTTAGACCTCCCACAGACAAGAATATTTTCCTAAAAACCTGTTCCAAGTTTGCAACTTGGAACAGGTTAATTACCAGATATACTACACGCACAAGTTACAAACTTGCGCGAGTAGGGAGTCTTTTTCAACAGAAGTTGTAGGCCACCGTAGAGGTGGCCTACAACGCGAGCGCTGCTGATTGATGTAGTCTATCTCCAGGATGGCCTATATCTTTTAAAGACCATCCCTCCGGAATTGCCAGCCTTTTCTCAAACCGCATAATCGGTCTGATTTTGCAACTTAGACCTCCCAACAGACAAGAATATTTTCCTCAAAAACTGTTTCAAGTTTGCAACTTGGAATAGGTTAATTACCAGACATACTACACGCACAAGTTACAAACTTGCGCGAGTAGGGAATCTTTTTCGACAGAAGTTGTAGGCTGCCGTGGAGGTGGACTACAACCAGAGGCGGCGCCCTGCCTGTACCCTTCCTGTTTTTCTTAAGCATGAATTTATTATTAATCCGGGCTCCAACGGAACATTTGCAAGCGTTATAGCTACACAACAGTAAGCTAACGTTATTTGTAACATAATTTTTCAAATGTTCTGGCCATCCGTCAAAAAAAAGTTTTCCTGGCAATTTAAGGTTGCCGGTCTGTTCCTGATACTTCTGGCACTCTCATCCTGCTCTAAAGCACTGGCTCTTCCCTCATCCGAAGGCATGGCAGTAGCAACTGTATT
>DATGUX010000074.1:0-7513 GCA_035300985.1 Fodinibius sp. | reverse complement strand
CCCGTTTCAGAAGTTGAAACCGTCGAGAAAAAGGGACGCACCTATCTTATGGCTGAGGTCTACTTTACTATGGCCAGTATGGGCAGCGATTACTGGGCCTTGAAAATTGAGGGTGAAACCGAAGATGGAGCGGCCATCGCAGAGGAAATTCGTGTCGGTGTTGCCGGTGGCGGTATGCAAGTTAAAAAGAAAGTCAATGACCGGACTTATATTTTGAGTTATGTAGCACCCAAAGCGCCTGTAGTCGGTGGAGATAGGTACGAGGTAGCCCTGCATTACCAGAAGAGTATGATGGAATTTCCGGCAGTAACGGGGGCCGAGCTAATGATTGATCCCTTTATGGATATGGGCGAGGGCAAAGGACACGGGCCCACATCTGTTGAGAAAATCGCTGAAGAACAGGGTGCAGGCCACTACAGCGGGGAAATCGTTTATAATATGTCCGGCGAATGGCAACTGACATTTACGGCCACACTCGAAGACGGTACGGAAATAGCATTCTCAACCTTTGAGATAATGGTAGAACAATAGGTGATTGATTATGTTATACAGAATATTAACTGTTTTATTTGCCGCTTGTATTTGGATGGGACCCGGCCTTAGTGCCGGCTTTGCCCAGGTACATTCGAAGGTGGTAGATGAGGATACCGGTCAGCCGGTACCGGATGTACATTTGTATTGGAAATCCCAGCTTAAGCATCATAAGGGGACCGTAACCGATAGTGACGGTCGGTTCTCGCTGGAACTTTCTCCCCATAAGGTTGATACCTTAATTGTACAGGCACTGGGTTATCAAAAAATGGGATTGCTTGTCCATAAGGAAGCACCCGAGATACCTCAGCCGATAAAGCTTCGTTCTGAAGTCTATGAGATTGAGGAGGAACTGTTGGTGCTGGGAAATCAGCGCCGTTACCAAAAAACAGAAATAGACCGGGATCGCTGGGGCGCGGCACAGTGGCTGGATCGTGAGAACGCAAGCACAGCGCTGGTCCGGAGAGGACCCCACGCCTCAGAACTGCTTGTGCGCGGGCTGAGTGGCGATCGGGTGCCCACGCGGGTCAATGATATCCCGATGTTTAGCGCTTGTGTGGATAAAATGGATCCGGTGACCTCCTATTTGAATCCGGCCTCAGTGCAAGGCTTAGAGCGCAGTGATGACGAGCTGGGAGCACCCGGTACCGTGAATATTCGTCTCAAGAAACCCGGCTACGGTAATGGGTGGAGAGGCCGCCTGCAGTCAAGCTATCAAACATCCGTAGAACAGCCGAAGGTAAATGCTACGGTCGGCTATGGAAGCCGCCACTGGGCTTGGGAAGCTACGGGCTATTGGATGCAGGCCGGAAACCTGGTAGCCGGAGGTGGCGAAGAGATTGAAAACTCACAGCAGCATCAGCTGAACGGAAATACCACGCTGCGCTATCAGCAGGAAAACCATGAGTTTGAGCTCCACGGAGCCTACAACCGCAGCTGGGATATTGGTTATCCGGCTCTGTTGATGGACGCTACGGAGGCGCTATCGTATCTGGGCTCCCTGGAGTATATCAATCATCCGGATTGGGCGGGTGTATCGGCCATAAGCACCAAAATATATGCCAACAGGGTAGAGCATACCATGGATGACTACAGCCGGGATGTGGCTAATCGTGAAGTGATGCGTAATATGCATATGCCTATGGAGGGTACTACCGAAACCTTCGGAATCCGCCAGCAATGGTCGGGCAGCTTTACCGATCACACATGGACGGCCGGGATTGAATGGTACAGGGTAGATGCCTTCGGAGATATGCGTATGGAGAGCCTTTTTGAGTCGGTCCCCGATATGTATCTGTTAAATCTGGGAGATATCCGTCAGCAAAATGTTGGGCTGGATTTGAGCTGGAACTACCAGCTGGACCGCAATGATCTCCTCTCGGTAGAGTCCAAAGTTGAATATAAAGACCGTGAGGTGCGCAGAGCTTCATCGGCGCGTTATTTCGAGACCATATTCGGAGAAGGGCAGGCTCAACGTCGCAATATTGGATGGAATGCCAAGCTGCAGCTTAGCCATTCATTTGAATCAGACCTGGAGTTGGCCGCATCCGTGAGCACGCGGCATCGGGCGCCGTCTTATAAAGAGCTATTTGGGTATTATATTTACAACTATGATGACGGTTTCTTCTACAACGGTAATCCTACGCTGAATACGGAAGAGCACTACACCTTTGATATACTCTTTGCCGTTGACCGCGAGAGCTTTAGCCTGGAGTTCATCCCCAACATAAATTATGTGCACAACTGGATCAGCGGGGTCTTTGATGAAGGCTTTGCCGGTCAGGACGATGACTACCAATTTAAAGAATACCGGAACACCGGAGATGCATTGCTGGCAGGTGCAGACCTGCAGGTAGATTGGCGTCCGGCGGAACATTGGCATCTGTCAAACCACCTGCAGTACACTTATGGGCAGCATCTGGACTGGGATGAGCCGCTGCGGATGATTCCGCCACTGAACGGCAACTTTAGTCTGATGCATCATCGCCGCCGGTGGAGTGTCTCGGCCGACTGGACATGGGCAGCAGCGCAAAAGCGCATTGCCATGCAACATTCGGTCGAAAATACCACTCCGGCCTACCAGGTAATCAATTTAAATGGGACGTTAACGGTGGCCCCATCTATAGATCTGAGCCTCAATGTTCACAACCTGCTCGACAACTACTATTGGACGCACACCAGCATCGGAGATATTCCTGCTCGGGGGCGCACCGTTGAATTGTCAGTTTCATGGAAATGGTAAGCTCCGGCAGAACCTCTATGTATAAAAGATGGCTCTCGATAATTCTTGTTTTCACCATACTGGCTACACTGGTCAGGTTTACCCTGCCTTACCTGTGGTACTACAGCAACCAAAGTTATATAGCTACGGAGCTTTGTATTCACCAGCACCGTACAGATCATGTCTGTGACGGAACCTGTCAGCTCAAGAAAATGGTTCAGAAGCAGCATGATCATACTAATGAGAGTTCCCGGCCGCCAATCGAGAAAGAACAAAAGATTAATCTGTTTATCGCTGATTATATCTCTTTTTCGATTCCCCTTCAGTCTCCTTCCCTGCTCAAAATTGAGCTGACTGAAGCCGAGCCCTTATGGATTAGAGAACCCATTCCGCCCCCGCCCCGGATCGTATAGATATCGTCGCATATCGGGTTAAAAAGTTACCTGTTACTAAAGACGTCTCTTATGGGTTTTCTGTATGGCTATGGAATAGCTTTGGCAGAATTATACCTCTGTTAGATAGTTTTCAGCACAAGCTTCTAACTGGTCCCTCTCGATCTGTGGTATGTTTTATCATTCCTTTGATCTCTTTATTCATAATCCCAAATAATAATGGGCTTGCTGCCTGAAGAATATGGCAGAGGCTCTAAAACAATTATTATGGATCACAAAAAAATATTTATTCTTTTAGTACTGTTGTTTTTAACTACACTATCATCATTTGCTCAACAAAAGCAAGTCATTACAGGGCGTATATTAGATCAACAAACCGGAGAACCGCTGATTGGAGCAAATATATTCGTCCCAAATACGTCCAAAGGGACCGTAACAGATCGCACCGGTCATTTTAAGATTGCTCTCAGCGGGAATGTTCGGCAACTGCAAGTCAGCTATATCGGTTACGTAAGAAAAACCATTACGCTTTCCGATAAAAACAAAGCCCTCAATATTTTATTGGAGCCGGATAATGTTGCTTTAAATGAAGTGCAGGTTGTCGGCTTTGATACCAACAAAAAGCTTCAGGAAACGGCCGCTTCGGTTGCGCTGCTTACAGAGCAAGACTTTGAGCGGACCAGTGAAGTAAGTTTGCAGCCTGTACTCAATACCATTCCGGGTGTGCAGATGGATCAAAGTAACTTAAGTGATGCCCGTATTTCCATTCGCGGTGCCGGCATACGCTCCGGGTATGGCATTCGGAACATCAAAATTTATGTGAACAATATTCCATTGACTGAGGCCAATGGGTTTACACGTATTGAGGGACTTGATGTATCTGCCGTGGGAAGGGCTGAAGTTATCAAAGGGCCGGCTTCCAGCATTTATGGAGCAGGCACCGGAGGGGTGATTAACTTTCAGCTCGAAAAAGCACCCTATGGAACAAGCAGCATCGAAGCCAGCGGATTGGCGGGCTCGTATGGACTGGGACGGCTGGCTACAACCTATTGCACTGGGACGGACCATTTTAATGCTGCCATCACCGTGGGACGCCAGACTTACGACGGCTATAGGAATCATAATAAAGACGATCGCACTTATTTTACAGGCTCATTACAGTTTTTCCCCTCTCAAAAGCAGACGTTAACCCTTCTGCTGAATCGTTCGCGGCAGGAAACCTACATACCCGGCAGCTTAAATGCCGAGCAGGTTGCAGTAAATCCACGTCAGGCCAGCGCGGGGAATGTCAAGAGTGGAGCCGGGCGATTCCAAACATGGACGCGTATCGGGGCGGGTCACTCCTATAAATTTTCTGATCAGTTAGAGAATACAACCAGCCTTTATACCTCTTTCTATGATCTGGATCACCCACTTTCTTTTGCCTATCTCCAACAGCCATACCAAAGCTTTGGGGGGCGTACAAGCTTTGTACTGGATCCCGGTTTTTCCATACTACCTACAACTTTTACGGTCGGCGGTGAATATCTTAGCGGCCGTACGGATGCCCAAAGGTTCGTCAATAATGAAGGGGAAGAAGGAGCATTGATTTTGAATCAGGAACAGAATAATACCCAGTATTCGGTTTTCTATCAGTCGGAAACTACGCTGGGCAGCCAGACAACCCTAACGTTGGGCCTCAGCCTAAATAAAGTTCGATATGAAGTAACCGATTTTATGAATGATTCCTTATCCGGTGTCAAGGATTTTGATGTTGAGCTGGCACCCCGCATTGCTCTGGTACATGTATTTAACGATAAGTTTGCTCTGCGAGCGGGCGTAAGCTCTGGCTTTTCTCCACCTACCTCAGGTGAAGCAAAAAATGCCGACGGACATATCAATCGGAAAATTCAGGCTGAAAGAGGAGTGAACTATGAGGTTGGGGCTCGTGGGACTCTTTTGGCCAACCGGTTTAATTACGACCTTACACTCTTTTCCTTCCAGATGGAAGATCAGTTGGTGCCCCAGACTGTAGATCAGGGCAATACCATTTATCTGAATGCAGGTGAAACATCGCGCAGAGGTTTGGAGGTGGCTCTTTCGTACTTCTGGTCAAACGAAGTTGCAGCATTTGTTCATTCAATTCGTCCATTCGTAAGCTACTCGTACTCAGATTTCACCTTTGAGAAATTTCGAATAATAGGGGCTGAGGGTAGGGTACAATCGGATTATTCCGGTAATGATGTAACGGGAATTGCTCCGCATATTCTTTCCGCGGGTATCGATATCGAAACGGCTCCGGGCTTCTACCTGAATGCGACCTATTTTTTTAAGGACAAGACGCCTATCACCGACGAAAATGATGTCTATAATCAAGCCTATTCCTTAGTGGATACCAGAGTGGGATACAAGGCGACAATAAATAACTACCTGCGCATCGACATCAATGCCGGAATTAATAACCTGCTGGATACATCCTATTCATCACTGGTATCCCTGAATGCGGCTTCCTATGGAGGGGCTCCGCCTGCTTACTACAACCCCGCTCCCGGACGCAATTTTTACAGCGGTCTCTCCATCAGATACCTTTTTTAATTATTAACAGATAAAGTTATGAAATATCTATTGTTAAGTATTGTCAGTTTAATGGTATTATGCAGTTGTTCTTCTGAATCGGAAAAGACCGGTGGGATTGAACAACCAAAGCAATTTACTGTGGCCGATTCTACGGCTAATTTTTTGCAAATGATCCAGGATCACAAGGGCAATATATTGGCCTGGTGGGCACAAACCGACCATGGCTCAGGCGAAGACATTCTTTGTTGGGCCAAGTCGTCTGAGGCTGAACTTTCCTTTAGCAAAGCACAATGCATTGCCGCTACCAAGGGAGTGAGTGCTCATTCTGAAGGGCTGCCAAAGCTGGTAGTAAAACCCAATGGTACCTATGTGTTTGTGTTTGGGCGGTCAAACAATCAGTCTGAGAAACGATTTGCCAGCAGTGTGGTATATATTCAATCCTTTGATGAGGGTAAAAGCTGGACGGAACCCCGGCTTGTCCATAGTGACACCAATCCGGATAACAGCCACGCTTTTGCTACGGCCGTTCTGCTGCCGAATGGGGAAGTTGGAGCGGCCTGGCTGGATGGCCGCAATCACCTGGCACATTCCGAAGTGTATTTTGCCCAGACGCAGGGACGGGAAGGCTTTGGCAAGGATAAGCGCATTGGGGGCCCCAGCTGTCAATGCTGTAAGCTGAACCTGTATGTGGATGACCAAAATGTGGTGCATCTTGTTTATCGGAGCCTTACCGGGGATAATATCCGGGATATTGCCCATATAAGTTCGAAAGATAATGGCAATAACTTTTCTTCTCCCTCAATAGTAAGTGATGATCGGTGGCAAATAAACGCGTGTCCCCACAACGGGCCAGCTATTACAAAGACGGGTAAGACTCTTTTTGCAATATGGTACACTATGGGAGGCAGAGAGGGGCTATATTATGTCCGGTCTGATAGAAAAGGCAAGAAATTTTCGCCGCGAACGCGCTTAACTGAACAAGCAAAGCGCCCGTATATTGCTTCACTGGATGATCAGGTACTTGCCGTTTGGGACGAAGTATTCCAAAAGGGCGAAGACTTCTATCAACGGGTTAAAATAGCTCGCATAGATAGCGATGGTGAGCTTGTAAATACCCAATATTTAAGTCCGGAAGGTATAGAGACAACTATGCCATATTTAGTTGAAATGGATAACGGAGAGGTTATTGCTACCTGGACACAAAGCACCGAAGATAAAAACCGTTTATACTTCCAACGGTTTCACTAATTGAAAAAAAATGCTGCAGGAAAGCTAATTCCTGCAGCACATAATTATAATCGTGAGTTCTGCTATTGAAAGCTATTGATCGGGATTGGCAATACCGATTACGCCGCAGGCCATGCGTGCACCGGCTGCACCGGATGGCTGGGAAGTCAGGTCATCTTCGCCACCGTGAATAACTACCGCCCGGCCCATAATCATATTCATATCAATAACTGAATCCACATAATCGACGCTGGCATTACCGTCAGCATCAGCGGTGATATTACCCATATCACCCATATGGCGAACAGAGTCTGTACGGGCGGCATGATCATTACCGGCGGGGTTGTAATGACCTCCGGCAGAGGAACCGTCATCCGCGCGGCAATCGCCGTATTGGTGGATGTGGAAGCCGTGCTTACCTTCTTTAAGGCCGGAAATATTTCCCTGTACTCTGACGCCGTCGCCCTCTTTAGTAAAGGTTACCGTGCCCATTACATCGCTATCCTTTGTGGGGTGAACGACAGCTACTGTTGCCGTAACATCCATCGTATCGGATGCATCGGTTTGCATCGTATCACTTCCCATC
>DATGUX010000073.1:0-5455 GCA_035300985.1 Fodinibius sp. | reverse complement strand
ATACTGCTCATAAACCCAGCGTTTGGATGCGATATCCGGAGCCTGCAGCAGCGTTTGCAGTATTTCTTTGTGATCAGAGGGATGGTCCAGACTTGCCGTATCAAAGGATTGAGTTTCATCCAGATAAGCCGGTCTTTGGGTCTCACGTACGTACTGCGGAGCTCCACCGCCCAATACCAGGCTGTCAGCCGGGATATCTGCCTTCACTTCTCCGTCTTTAACATAGGTCACATTCTCATCATCGGTTACTTCACCAATGACTACCGCATTGAGATCCCATTTTTCATAAATGTCAATAATCTCCTGTTCGCGGCCTTCTTCAGCTACTACCAGCATGCGCTCCTGACTTTCGGAAAGCAGCAGCTCGTAAGCAGTCATACCGACTTCGCGCGCCGGCACTTTATCCAGGTCGATATGCATGCCGGCCTTGCCTTTGGCACTCATCTCCGAAGATGAACAGCTGATGCCCGCCGCCCCCATATCCTGGATGCCAACAATGCCGCCATTCTTGATCACTTCCAAAGTAGCTTCAAGCAGCAGCTTTTCGGCAAAAGGATCGCCGACCTGTACGCTGGGACGCTTGTCCTCACTCTCTTCGCTGATCTCTTCTGAGGCAAAAGTGGCCCCGTGGATGCCGTCCCGTCCTGTTTCCGAACCCACAATAATTACTGGATTACCTACCCCTTCGGCAGTGGCTGAAGCCGTCCGGTCTGCTTTTACAATGCCCACGCTCATAGCATTCACCAGTGGGTTGCCTTCGTATTTCTCGTCAAAGTAGATTTCGCCACCGACGGTAGGAACGCCAAAGGAGTTTCCGTAATCGGCGATGCCACGCACCACTCCATCCAATAAAAAGCGTACGCGAGGAGTCTCCAGATCCCCGAAACGCAATGAATTGAGGCTGGCTATCGGCCGCGCACCCATCGTAAAGATATCGCGGTGGATGCCGCCTACCCCGGTCGCTGCTCCCTCATAGGGTTCAATGGCTGACGGATGATTATGACTTTCGATCTTAAATACGCAGCCCAGCCCGTCACCGATATCCACCAGTCCGGCATTCTCCTCACCGGCGGCAACCAGCATCTGCGGCCCTTTGTTAGGCAGCTTTTTGATTTCAAGGATAGAGTTTTTATAGGAACAGTGCTCACTCCACATGACCGAGTAAACGCCCAGTTCGGTAAAGGTAGGCACCCGACCCAGATAATCTTTGATCATGTCGAACTCTTCTTCAGTAAGTCCGTGATCTTTGGCCAGTTCCAGCGTTACTTCAGGTTCGGCATTTTTTGTATTTGGCATCCGATACGACGATTGTGTTAGTTATAGATTGAAGGTTAGAGGTTGAAGGTTAAGACCAACGGCGATCCCAACCTTCAACCTTTAGCCTTGAACCTTCAGCATGTCGGCTAAATCGTTAAAGTCATTAAATACGAAATCAGCCTTCCGGTGCTTGGCAGCTTCTCCATTTTGGGTAAACCAGGCCGTATTCCATCCGTAGTTTGCTCCGCCTTCGATATCGGAGCTGAATGAATCACCCACATATAAAATTTCAGCCGGCGCTACGCCCGACTTTTGAGTTGCATATTCGAAAACCCCGGGATCCGGCTTTAACACCCCCACTTCTTCTGAAATAACCGTATGATCGGCCGTCTGATAAAGGTTAAAAGCCTCAAATTTTTTCTGTTGTGTTTCAGTAAACCCGTTGGTTAAAATACCCACCGGATACTGACCCCGGATACGGTCAAAGACTTCCTTGGCCCCCTCCATCCACTGCCAGTGATTGCGGTAGCAGCCCATATAATACCTACCAAGCTCTTCATACCGGCTGGAATCAAGTTCCAGCTGCTGCAGGGTTTGCTCAAAGCGATTTCGCTGAAGCTGAGGACGCGTTATCTGTTTTTGGCTATACCTGCTCCACTGTACACTATTGACCTCTCGATACGTATCGAACAGTGCTTCGGGCTCTACTGCATCAAAGAAGGGAAACCGGGCATAAACATCCGCCAGACCTGCCCTCTCTGCCGCCCGGTGATCGAGGAGGGTATCATCCAGATCGAAGTAAATAAATTTATAGGGTGAATTTTGCACAGTTCAGCTATTTTGAGTTGCCCCAAAGATAGGAATTTGATTGCTAAGAATTAAAAATGAAATAATGATGCCGACGGTAGTTATTAATAAATAAGTTTAGTGATAAAGCTAAGTCCAAAAGACAAGCTAAATTTAGGTAACCATCGATTCTACAGATAAACAAACCTAATCCGTGTTAATTTGCCCAAATCTGTGGATAAATACTACAGCTTTAGCCTATCAGGATGAGACAGCCGGGCGAATATCTGTTATTATCAATCGTCCTAATTTTGATGTATCTATTTTTTCAAGCTTTCGTATATTAAAGCGTTCACCTTAAAAAAAGACAATTATATGAATATCAAGACGCTTATAGGAATTGGCGTAGTTGCGCTTTTGGTTATTTACGGTATCAGCATCAATAATGAGCTGGTCGGTAAGCAGGAAGCTGTCAACCAGGCCTGGGCCCAGGTTGAGAATCAGTATCAGCGGAGGGCTGATTTAGTTCCAAATCTTGTTAATACCGTTAAAGGAGCCGCTGACTTCGAACAGGAAACCCTCACTGATGTTATTGAGGCGCGCAGCAAGGCCACCTCAGTTCAGTTAAATGCCAGCGACTTGAACGATCCACAAAAAATGCAGCAGTTCCAACAGGCACAACAGCAGCTTTCCGGAGCTTTGTCGCGACTGATGGTCAGCGTCGAACGCTATCCGGAACTGAAGGCCAATGCCAACTTCCGCGATTTGCAGACGCAGCTGGAGGGTACAGAAAACCGCATTGCAACCGAACGGCAGCGCTTCAATGAATCCGTTCAGAAGTACAATACGGATCTTCGCCAATTCCCGACCAGTCTCATAGCCGGCATACTGGGATTTGACACAAAAGCTTATTTTGAAGCTGATGAAGGTGCCAGTGAAGTTCCGGAAGTTCAGTTTTAAGCTTTAAGTCACAGGTAAATAATTGATAACGATCATCCACAACCATACTTTATGGGCTCAACGAACTTATTGACATCCGATCAGGAACAACAAGTCATTGACGCCATTCGTGATGCTGAAGACCGGACCTCCGGAGAGATCCGTATCCATATTGAGGATACCGTCAGCGGCGATCCTCTGGAACGTGCCAAGCAGATCTTTCATGACCTCGGCATGAACGAGACCAAACGGCAAAACGGGGTTCTTATCTATATTGCCAGCGGTGACCGGCGCGCCGCTATTTACGGTGGCAACGGGATCGATCGGGAAACCGAAGCGGGCTTCTGGAACCAGACCCTTGAAGAGCTCATTACTCATTTCAAACAGCAGCAGTTTGAAACCGGCCTGGTACAAACGGTTGGACGCGTGGCCAAAAAACTTGCTCGTTTTTTCCCTCCCGATCCCGATGATGTGAATGAGCTCTCGAATGAGATAAGTTATAAGCAAAATCCCGAAAAGCAGTAGTCAGGTGCAGAAAGCAACTATTCCCACATCAGCCCAATACTTAAAAACTTCTTTCCCAATGGGGAGCAGCGGCCGCCCCGCAAGGAGGCCCTTTCTTGTGGCAGCATTCTGCCTTGCTGCTTTGCTCAGCTTTGCCTCCTGGGCTTCGGCTCAGGACCTGAATCTTCCCGAAAAACCTACCGGCCATGTGAGTGATTTTGCCGGCATGATAGCCGACAAGGATCAGCAGCAACTCGAGACAAAGCTGCGCAACTACCGCGATACCACGACGACGGTCATTGCTATTGCAACACTCAAGAGTTTGAACGGTATTTCCATCGAAGAAACAGCTACCACTCTCTTTAACAAATGGGATATGTGGCAGGGCAACAAAGACAATGGAGCTCTTATTCTCATTGCCCCTAAAGAGCAAAAAATTCGCATTGAGGTGGGCTATGGCCTGGAAGGTGCTATTCCGGATATCATGGCGGGACGGATTATCCGCGAGATCATCTCCCCCAGCTTTAGGAAAGGAGACTACTACGCCGGCCTTGATCGTGCTACATCAGCAATGATCCAGCTTGCCAGCGGTGAATTTACGGGCCAGCTTACTGATAACCAATCATCACAATCCGAGGATGATATGATCTCTTATATCATCTTTATACTATTCATTGTGTACGTCGTGTACTCCTCCTCCCGACGTGGTCACGGCGGAGGCGGTAAGGGCGGTGGTAAACGACGAACGCTGGGGCCCGGTGGATTCATCTACCTCGGTGGCGGAGGCTTTGGTTCCGGTGGCTTCGGCGGCGGAGGCGGAGGTGGTTTTGGCGGCTTTGGTGGCGGAGGCGGTTTCGGATCCGGCGGCGGCGGTGCCAGCGGGGGATGGTGAGTTGTTGCAGGGAACAGGATGCAGGTTGCAGGATACAGGTTACAGGTTTTCAGGATGCAATCTATACCCCATTCCCAGCAGTATCAAAGCTTAATCTGTGGCCGGACTAATCCTAATATTCCGGTATTCTACTGATCCGTGATCACCCTGCAGCATAATCGGACCCGGCTCTCCCTCATTACTATCCAGGGCACCGCCGGTAATGCCGGGAATCGGGCGATGGCAGATTACCTCGGTGCCATTCAGCACCACCGTCACCATGCGTCCAACCAATGTGATGTCGTAGGTTTGCCACTCTCCTGCCCTTTTCGCGGCATTGACGCTGGGATCGATGAAGCCATATACTCCGCCCAGCAGGTGGCTCTCCGGCTCCATGCCGTAGCTGTCAACGACCTGCACTTCATAACGTCCGCGTAGATAGATGCCGCTGTTACTGCCCTCCGGGTAGCGAAATTCTACATGCAGTTTAAAATCATTAAATTCGCGCTTAGTGATCAAATTGCCGCCCGATTTTTCGTTGATCATCACACCATCTTCCATATGGAATTGGTTATTTTCGGGTATGATCCATTTTGAGAGATCACTGTCCAACAGCTTGATGGGCTCGCCCCATTCGGGATCTCCCTCCCGCTCCAGCGAAGGCGCACGCACGCCGGTCCACTGCCGCTTATTCCCCTTCGGACCCGTCGTCCAGCCTTTCAGCTTTTCCCCTTCAAGTTGAAATTCATAATGTGGATGGGTCTCTCGCTGGGTCCACTGTGGAGGGATCGTAAAGCTATAGCTTTGATCAGCCTTGGAATACTTGATTTCCGAAATGGGACGTACGCTTCCTACTACTCCCACAAAATGTCCCACCAGGGCCTGATTTCCCGAGGCTTCAATTTCTAACCACGAGGGTTGGGTTCCATGGTCCGTTTCGATCGTTATATCCCACTTGCCCACCGCTTGGCTACCCGGAATTTGTGCCTTAGTAATGGCTGGTGTTAAGCTAAAAAAAGCCATTATAAATACGATGCCAAGTGCTAATGTTTTTGTAAATAACCGCATAGAACCACTGATTGTTTTAAAGTTTAAAGT
>DATGUX010000072.1:0-13616 GCA_035300985.1 Fodinibius sp. | reverse complement strand
ATCAATGACAAACATATTGAGACCATTGTCCGTACGATGATGCAGAAGGTGGAGGTTACCGATTGCGGTGATACAATGTTCCTTGAAGGGGACAAAGTGGACCGCTTTGAGCTGAACAACAGAAACGATGAGCTTATCGGCAAGTATGTTGTTATCGAAACCGGTGAAAGCGAGCTGAAACAGGGCGCCATCTTGGATCGTCGAGAAGTTCGAGATATCAATAACGAACTCATTCGGGAAGGTCTGGAAGAGATTGAAACGCGCGAAGCAGAACCGGCTATTTCAAAGCCTATTCTGTTGGGTATTACGCGTGCCGCCCTGTCAACCGAAAGCTGGTTGTCCGCGGCTTCCTTCCAGGAGACCACCAAAGTGCTGACACAAGCATCTATTGAAGCCAAGAAGGATCATCTGCTTGGGCTGAAAGAAAATGTAATTGTTGGTCATAAAGTACCTGCGGGAACGGGTCTTGATAAATATGAGGACCTCATTGTGGGTAAGAAAGCTGAACTGGATGAAGATGAGCAGGAAGTTGCAAAAGTCTTTGAACAGCTCAGTGGAGTTGGCGATCCAGCCGAGTCGGAAGAAGCTCAGGCAGCGAAGGCCACCGCAGAGAAGGAAGAAGGTGAATCGTAAATTATCTCCATCTTCTGAAAAGACAGTAGCATAGCATAGGGAATAAGCCCTGTGCTATATAATACAACAGTTTTAACAAAGAGGCCTCCAACCGGAGGCCTCTTTGTTTTTAGCCTAATTGGTATTTATTTGGAAAATATACTCTAATCGAATGGTACCAGCCATTATTTGACATTTTACTTTTTAAATATCATCTTTTGAAGAACATTGTACTACGGGATGTTGTATTGAAAATATAAGCTTCGTTTCTGTGATGCCTTTATTGGATTAGCAGCTAAGCTAATTCTCTTGATGCAATTATGGTAGATTCTGTTGGATCACCCGATAGTTCACTTTTATGCTATACTACAAGATTCTTATGTTTTATGGTAATGGTTATCCAAGTATTCATAAAGCTCCCTCTAAAGTAAACACTTATTCGGAAGGGTTTGATCATTTCCGATATTGAGCAGTTCTTTTTTATGACATGATAAAATGTTGAGTGTCAACCAAATAACAAAAGCTTATTCACAAAACGGATTGCTACGAATAAAATAGATGGCTAAATAAATAATCAGAATCACACATAAAATTAACGTGATGAAGAAACAAATCAATGTTTTTTTATGCGCCATTGTGGTAATAATGATAGGCTGTGATGCACAGGATGAGAGTGTCAGTAAGACTGAGGCCCAAAAAGCTTATGTCCAATTAGCCAAGGAATTTGAAGATAAGTTTTTGTACAAGAATTATATTATATCAAAATCACAAAATAGTTCTGACTCCTTACTTCTAAATAAAGAGCAACTAAAAGAAATAAAAGCGAAGAATGGTTTTAATAATCACAAAATAGAGGCTTTCCGGGATAGCATATATTCCATCGCTCAGCAATATGGAGTTCCTCGCGAAGATGTTACCTTAAATGAATACTTCTACATTAATCACAGATCCGGAGAAATTAGAAGTACCGACTACTTTAATAAAATGTTTGCCTATACAAAATACAAAAAAGAACAGGCTAAAGAGCTGCAAAGCGGACTCAACAAGCTCAAGAAAGCCTATTTACCCAAAATTAAACAGGCCAAAGATTCAGCTAAGGTCCAAAAACTGATTGAAGAATACCGGAAGAAGAAAGAGGAAATCAAAAACTCAAGCAGATGATATTACTTGAATTGGGAGGCTACGATGCAGCAGAAGAAACTATTTCCCAAGAATATTTAACTAACCCAATAAAAAAGCGCCCGACGCATAGTCACCGGGCACCTCTCTTAAACGATTGTGCTGCTTAACTATTTTTCTCTCTCCGTAATATCGGCATCCGGTACGTTTTTCTGGATAGAGTTAATAGAATTCTTCAGCGAACTTTTAGAGGAATATCCCTGGCTGGAGAACATCGTTTCTCCATTAGGAGCCACAAAATTGAAGCGAAATTTACCACCCTTGTCTTCGTAGATTTCAAATTTATAAGCCATAACTATATCGTGATTAATTTAAAAGTGCGGGAGTAACGTCTTCTCCCCGTTTAGAGCGTAATCTGTGAAAAAAGTGGATAAATAGCCACTCTAAATTCTTGAAACCTTAAAGCTACCTATAGCACAGAAATATAGGAGGAAGGGCTGCAAAAATGGAGATAAATACGGGATAGAGGACTACTTTGTTTCCCCAACTTTCTTCTTAGCCCGAATTATTCATGAACGATTAAATTGGGGTGATTTTCATTCAATGGTAGCGAATGTTAGTTGCGCCGATGTATTTTTGGCACCGTGATTGGTCGGTTATTTGTTTGTGGTGGTCCGCTGGTCTATTGTAGGTCCATTTCAGCTATTTTCTCCACCGAGCAGACGTAGCTCTCCCAGGATAAGGTAGGTTTTAGTAAATGAGAGGTCTCTTTACTGGGCAATCAACTGCCGGAATAGATCTCGATAGACAAAGGCTTTAGAAAGCTGGTAGTAGACGCGTCGTTTCGTTTTCTTGATCGTAGCCCCTACCTTGAGCAGCCTGGCCCGTATAGTGTGAATTTGCCAGTTGTGGGCCTGCTTGGTCGGGGTTTTTTGAATCGCTTGCTTGAGCAGCAGGAACAGCTCATAGGCCAGGCAACTGATCAACAGCCGCAGGAAGTTGGCCCAGTACCGGTGGCAAGACAGCCGGTCGGCCTGGCACATATTTTTGACCTCTTTTATTCGGTTTTCACTGGCTTCCCCACGTTGCACGTACACATCGAAGTAGATCTGACGGGCGGTCTTGCCGGGCAGATTGCTTACAATATGCCGCACATTGAGCCCTTTTCCCGTACTTTCGATCTTGGAGTAGCATTGCTGGGGAGCATGCCAGCTGCCCGCTTGGTAGGCAAATCGGGTAAAATGCTGATATTTTTCTCCCTGGCTTACATGCCGGCGGGAGACGGCGTCTGCCACCCGAGCAACGCGCCGCTTCAACACCGCGTTGCTGGCCACCCCCACCACATAATACAGCTCCCGCTGGTCGGCTAATTGGTAGAAGGCGGGGCAGGAAAAGCCGCTGTCAGCTCGAATCGTAATCGTTATTTTCGGATAACGCTGGCGTATTTTTCCGATGACACGCTTTAATATGGCCACATACCACCGATTGGAATGGCTGTTGCCGGGGCGCAACACCGGAACAATAATCTGGCCGGTCTGCCCGTCATGAAAAAAGAGCTCATTATACATGAATTGTCCATAAAACCCGTGGAACATGCTTAGCTGCTGGCGGCCATGTGTCGGATCATCGGTGGCGTCGATATCAATGATAATCTCGCTGCGAGCTTCCAGGGAATCCACATACCGATCGACCCAGCTATGGCATAACTCGAACAACCCGCGTTTATCTACGCTGTTTTCGAAGCGGCTGAGTGTAGGCTGGGAAGCCATATCGCCGCCCAGGATATCGGCCAGCAGCGGATCCTTTTGCAGGTATTCCACGTCATTACAATCCTCATAACCCTGCATGAGGGTAAACACGCGCTGCTTTAGCAGTTTATCAATCGAGTGTTCCACTTTGGATGGGTCACGCTTGTCAGGAATATGACGGCTAAACCGGCTAATGAGCTTGTGTTTGCGCTCGAGTTTTTCCAGCAGCACTACGGCTCCGTCAGAGCTGACGCCTTCGGCTGAAAAATCAACAGATACTTCTGTATTTCCTCGATAAAAAGCGGTAGTTTTATCACTCATATTTGGGTGTGCTTTAAGGGTTATTATAGGGCAGATAAGTACCCTGAAAATAACACTTTAGCACCCCAAATATGATTTTTTTTATGAATAGTCCGGGTTAATGCTATCCTCTACAGTTTCTTGAGCTTTTTTTAGTCGTTCTAAATCGGTTTTTCAGTCAGGCGAACCACCTTTATTTGAGGGTCTTATGAAGTATAGCATGTTATAAAAGTTTGTAATACCTTGCTATACAATAAATAATAAATATTATAAGCCGTGTTCAAGTGATAAGTGTAACAGCGCGGTGTTTTAGGGATTGTTGAATGGGATTAAGATAGTCAAATTTTCGTATAGGCCGAAAGTTCAGATACTCCTCAACGGTTTTGATGCGTTCGTCCGAGATCTTGCGAAGGTCGGTTCCTTTCGGAAAGAATCGCCGGATGACCCAAATGCGGTTCTCGACGGTCCCCTTATCTTGGGAAGTATACGGTCGGGTAAAATAGGTATCGGCCTGCAATTGCTGCCCGATTTGTTGGTGACTGACCCCGACGGATCCTATCTTGTGGACACATCTCTATGGAGTTGCCAGCCTTCAAAAGCGGCTTTAAAGTGTTTTAGCCCGATCCAAAGGGTGATAATGCCCGGATGGCGCCTGCTTTCATAGCCTTTCCAGACACCCAGGCGGGCAATGGCCCAGGTATACCTTTTCAGGTCACGTTCCTTGTATGGATTTTTCTGTTTGTCGGTCTTTCCTTCAAGTGCGGTTATTTGATGGTCTAAGAATGCCTGCTCTTCCGGGCTAAAACAACGATCTGCGCTAAGTTCGGTTTCCGGGGAGGCGTAGGCCAGGCGCATCAAAAAAAGCTTGATCACCGTTTCTATGATCATTAAACACAGTTTTCGGATCGAGCGGGCATATTCCAGCTCGGAGGCTTCGATGTTGTAGCCTTCTTTCTTGAGGACCTTAAACACCTCTTCGATGGTCCACCGCCAGCTATACCACTGGATGCAGCCTTTGGCAACGCCGAGGCTGGATACCTCGATCGTCGTCAGCAGCCGCCAACAGATGGGGTCTTTCCCGGGATACCCGGTTTTGTTGGCCTCGACCAGATACAATGGCACCGAGTCTGGGGCCTCGGGGCTGCTGCCGGCGGTTTTGACGATCTCCACGCACCGGTAGCGCACCTGCATATGGGCCGTTCGCCGGGGGCGGGTTCTCTTGGCGGGGACCTCAACCTCATACACGCCTTGGGGCTGCCCGGACAAGGTTCCCAACAGCTTGGTTCCATCGGCCAGGCGCCGGTCGGTTCGGCAGCGGATCAGCAGGTCGGTCCGCGCGTCCGGAATAGTGGCCCCGACGCTTCGGGGTATATATCGCCTTCCCGGTCTTGCACAATGACCATTCCTTCCACCACATCGGCCAGGACCGATTGGGTGTTCCGGGAGGCTTCGATCCATTTATAGGATTCTTTTTGGCTGGTAGGCAATTTATTGTACTGCCTTTCGTGCTTGGAGCGAAAGGCCAGCGGACGGTTCCAAATCTTTACGTCGCAGTACCCGCAGGGCACCCCGCCCGGCAATTGGCCACCATATTGGCTAAAATATCAGCTTCACTGACGTTGGGGTTTTGAAGAAACCGGTAACACCCCTTGGCATCTGCCTCGGTTTTGGTGAACTGACGAATCGAATGGACACTTGTGCGGAACAAATCATCCAAAATCTTATTGCCTCTTGTTACTAACCGCCGATCTTTTAAGCTGGTAAATTCCCTTTTTTGCATGGTTTTAGATGAGTTTGGGGTATGGCTCAAAGATACGATAAAAATTGTGTCCACACGATAGGAATACTCGGGGCGCCCAATAACACCGGTAGCAAACCACTACATGTGGCCTTAGCAGGTGCCCTTCGGGTAGCCGGTTAGACTCTATTACAAAGGGGGTCATCGTCCGCCAGCCGGCGGATAGATGCTATGCAAAGGTTAGTCAGCCGGTGTGGAAATCCAATAAGGCCTTAGGCCGGGCGCTGGGCAGCCAGCAGCCTGAGTCTCATATATACCCCTGGTTCCATCAAAACCTCAACCAAACCGACAGGTCTACGAGAACAATGACCTGGCTGGGTCATCAACCATGTAGTGATGCAACACCCAGTTATTGGAAAACGAATTTGCCAGCAAGCTGGGCGTCCTAAAAGTAAAAAATGGTTGGGACCGTCATGGCAGAACTATATTCTTGACTTTCTTTTTTATATAAGCTCCCTAAAAGATATTCTGACGATCAAAAAAGCGTGCTGTCGGCACTCTGCTCAATTGTCAGTGTGTTATCACGACAGCTACCGATGATCTTTTTAGCTGGTGTTTTTCTACTTCTGTTATTGACCAGTAATGCTATTGCACAGGGACAGGATGCTATTGATCGACGGGAGTTGATTACTCCCATAACGTGGAAATCAGTAAATTTAATTCGCTGAATTCTCTGTCGGTAGGCAATGGGGAGTTTGCATTTACCGTGAGGGCTACAGGATTACAAACCTTTCCTGAGTTCTATGAGAACCTCCGCGGGGCCTCCCAGCCAGAGCACTCGTGCTCAAAGCGGCAATATCGGGTGCCTGGGGCTCCGGGAACCGACTGCCAGGACTGGCGTCTGAGCACCTCTTTTAGGTTCTTGAGCTTAACTTTGACCAGATAGTCATGGCCGGCGGCCTCGATGGCTGACAGGAAGCTGTCGGCAAAAAATCCGCTGTCGGCCCGCACCACATATCCGCCGGAGGCGGGCAGCCGCTGGGCTGTTTCGGTAAAGAATTCGGCCGCCCCGTTGCCGGTGTAGGCCTTCCCGGTACGCCACCAGCTGTGGAGCACCTCTTTGGTGGCCGCGTCAAAGGCCTCCGGCGGATGATAGGAGCGTTGGCCCTTGCGGGTAGGATTAAAGCCCTTGGCGGCTCCTTGCTGGTGGCCGAATACCCCTTTGAGCGTCGAATCAAAATCCAGCCATTGTCTTCCTTCCGAGGGGCTTCTGTCGGCCCGGTGGACCCGCTCAGCCAACGCCCGGGTTACCCGGTGCAGCTGAACCGATTGTTTGTAACCGGCCTTTTTGAGGCGGTAGGCCAGCGTGTTTTCGTCGATCGGGCCATCCAGGTCCAGCAGCTTCTGAACAGTGGTATCCAAACTGAGCTGCTCAAAATGGGCCAGCCGGGTATAACCACAAAGATAACCAAATACGACCAGTCCGAAGACCTGCCAGTCCCCGTAGCTGCAGTTCGGGCCCATCCCCAGATCCAGCCGGGCGGCCAGGGCCTCCCGGAAGGGAAGCTTTTCCAGCAGAAAATCCGCAAACGGGACCAGCCCGCTAAAATTGGTCAAACGCCCGGCGGTAAATTCGGGATGGATTTTGGTGGTTTTTACCGGTGATTTTGCGTACATTTCCCTCACCATAAAGGTGCCTCCTAATTTTTGCTTTATATTCTTTTAACTCACTGAAATATAAACAATTAGGGGCACCTTTTCTTATTTATTGCTACCTTAAATGGGACTTTTAAGATATGTATAAAAGCCATAATAAAACTCTTCTATTGTATCACATAGCATTTTCGATCAAATATCGAAGAACGGTGATTAGCGAGGAGGTTAGAGAGAGTTTGAAACAGATTTGTATTCTAATATCCCACTCAGGAACAACAGTCTTGGCAAATCTATATCTTTTTGAGTTGCTCTAAATTTCGTGAATCTTTCAAGGTATAGCATTCAATTAATTGTTTATAGAATTATCTGCTTGCCGGGAAATCCTATTTATGTAATCCGGGTAAATAAAACTGCAATCGTTGGAATAAAATTCAGCAACATATTTTTTATTATTGAAAAATGATTTTATATTTAAATAATAAAAATATTATGTAAATAGATCCAAAGTGAAGCCATTAGAAGATTTAGCTGTTCTAGAATTTAGCCAATACATGTCGGGTCCTCTGGCTGGATTAAAATTAGCTGATTTGGGGGCACGTGTTATCAAGGTAGAGCCTCCGGTAACTGGCGAGGGGGGGAGACACATTGACATTAAAGGCATGTATGTTGACGATAACAGTTTGTTATTTCATACGATAAATAGAAATAAGGAATCGTATGTTGCCAATTTGAAAGTAGAAGAAGATTTTCAGAAAGTTGAACACCTTATTTCTCAGGCTGATGTCATGACTCATAATTTCAGGCCCGGGGTAATGGAAGGACTGGGATTGAGCTATGAGCAGGTTAAGAAAATTAATCCACGGATAATTTATGCAGGAATATCTGGCTATGGAACGGAAGGGCCATGGTCAAATAAGCCGGGACAGGATTTATTGATACAGTCTTTGTCTGGTTTAACCTATTTATCCGGAGATCAGGGAGATTTACCCACGCCTTTTGGCTTGTCTGTTATCGATATCTTATGTGGAAATTACCTGGTACAGGGTATCTTGGCTTCACTCGTACAAAAAGGAAAGACAAATAAAGGAGCACATGTTGAAATTAGTCTTCTGGAAGTAGCAATGGATTTACAGTTTGAAGTAATCACAACCTACTTGAATGATGGGGAAAAGCTCCCTAATAGGGCAAAAGAAGGGAATGCTCATGCCTATCTGGGAGCCCCATACGGTATTTATCAAACAGCTACAGGTTATTTGGCATTGGCAATGACAGATCTGGAGATACTGGGACAGATTATTGGCTTGGATAGCTTAGGGGACTATTCTGCTGCTGAACAGTTTGATTGTCGAGATGAAATTATGGATAAGCTCCGTGTTGAGCTAAAAAATAAATCTACTGATGAATGGTTAGATTTGCTTGAGCCGGCTGATATCTGGTGTGCTGATGTGAAAGACTATAAAGAATTTTTAAATCATAAGGCCTATCGGGTATTAGAAATGGATCAAACGCTTAAGCTAAAAAGTGGGAAAGGGTTAACTACTACGCGTTCACCTATCCGTATTGATGAAGAACGTTTTTTTAGTTCAATGGCGGCCCCACAGCTTGGCGAACATACCAAAGTTATTGAGAAGGAGTTTGATCTTGATTTGTTGTATGAATAACAGACCCAATGAGATAATAACCTGATTTAATTATAAAATTATTACTTTTGATCGATGGATAAACCCTTAGAGGATATTTTGGTGGTTGATTTCAGCCAATTTCTTTCAGGTCCTTCAGCGAGCTTAAAACTGGCAGACTTAGGAGCCAGAGTCATTAAAATAGAACGGCCGAAAACAGGAGATATATGTCGGGAATTATATATTTCCAATGTAAGGATGAACGGAGATTCGTCAGTGTTTCATGCTATCAACAGAAATAAGGAAAGTTTTACGGCTAATCTTAAGAATAGAAAAGAAAGGGATGAGGTATGGCAATTAGTTGAAAAGGCAGATATTGTCATTCATAACTTTCGTCCCGGCGTAATGAAGCGACTGGGTTTTGATTATAAATCTGTACAAAAAGTTAAACCAGACATTGTTTATGGAGAAATATCCGGATACGGTGATGAAGGCCCCTGGAAGGATAAGCCCGGACAGGATCTGCTCGTGCAGGCTTTATCGGGAATGAGCTGGTTGAGCGGAGATGCCGGCGAGGGACCGGTTCCCATGGGATTATCGATTGTAGATATTCTGACCGGTGCCCATCTGGCTCAGGGCTTACTGGCCTGTCTCGTGCGGCGCGGCATAAAACAAGATCAAAGAGGAGGACTCGTTCAGGTGAGCATGCTTGAATCTGCCGTGGATTTTCAATTTGAAACGATTACCACCTTCTACCAAGACGGCGGAGAAAGAGTCAGCCGTTCTGAAACGAATAACGCCCATGCTTATTTGGGAGCGCCTTACGGAATCTATCAAACGAAAGATGGTTCTTTGGCTTTAGCAATGGCATCAATTCCGGAGTTAGCTGATTTATTGCATTGCGATTCATTACGTACTTTTACTAATCCGAGGAAATGGTATGAGCAACGAGATGAGATAAAAACAATTTTGGGCACTCGACTTACAGATAAAACGACAGAAGAATGGTTGAAAATATTAGAGCCAGCTGATATCTGGTGCGCTGATGTTTTGTCCTGGAATGAACTGATAGAAAGTAAGGGATTCAAAGCTCTGGATATGATTCAGAAGGTGGAGATGGGAGATGGTTTCAGTTCTCAGACAACTCGTTCCCCTTTGACAATTAACGGGGAGTCTCTTTTATCTTCTGTCGGTGCCCCGAAATTAGGGGAGCATACGAAAAGCATTCGAGAAGAATTTATTGACGGGAATTAACAAGGGATAATTTAAAATTTATGCCAGAACAAACAGCATCTCTAAAAATAGCTATTCGGGCCTTCAAGCCCTTTGAGGATGCCATCGCGGAAATGTGGGAGCAATTTTGTGAGCATAGGAGCGTCGACCTTGAACTGGATATTTTACCCATGGAGCTCGAGAATTTGCACCGGCAAGTCATAGACAATGGCGGACTAAAAAATGGTAACTGGGATTTAGCACTAATTAATACCGATTGGATTGCAGAAGTATATGCAACAGGGGCTGCCGAAAACCTGCAGCCTTACATTGACCGTCATCCCCCGGCAGACTTTCCGGATGGATGGTCCGAATCTTTATTGAAGTTACAGCAGTTTGGGGATGAGACTGTTGGTTTACCATTTCATGACGGACCCGAGTGCCTAATTTATCGTACTGATCTTTTTGAGGATCCTGAAGAGAGGAAGAGGTTTAAAGCAGCCTATGGAAAAGAACTGAAGCCACCAGAGACATGGGAAGATTTTATGGATATAGCTCATTTCTTTCATCGACCCGAAGATAATCTTTATGGGTCGGTCTGGGCAGCCTATCCGGATGGGCATAATACGGTGTTTGATTTTGCTCTCCAGGTATTGACGAGAGGCGGAGACCTTACATCCGAAGATGGGGACGTGATTCTTAATAGCCCTGCTGCTGTTAGGGGTATGGAGTTCTATCGTAAGCTCTTACAGGATCAGCAAGCAGTACACCCGAAATGTGCTGACTTCGATTCCGTAAAATCAGGTATGGCTTTTGCCCGGGGAGAAGTGGCTATGATGGTGAACTGGTTTGGTTTTGCCTCGCTTTGTGAATTTCATAATGAATCTCAAACGAAAGGGGATGTAAGTATAACTTCCATCCCCAGTAGTTCTGATGGCACAAAAGTATCTCTGAATGTGTATTGGCTTTATGTGTTGGGGAAGGGAAGTAGCCATAAGAAGGTTTCCTATGATTTTTTGCGTTATGCTATAAGTAAAACAAGTGACAAATTGCTTACGCTGAAGGGAGGAATTGGCTGCCGTCTTTCGACTTGGCATGATCCGGAAGTAAACCAGGAAGTGCCTTATTATCACCGACTGGAGGCTTTACACCAAAACGCCAAAACGTTGCCTCGTAAGAAGAACTGGTCAGAAATTGCAGAAGTGATAGATGAGGCTGTGTTGCAGACGATGAATACGAGTCGCTCGGTGAGTGAAATCTTAGGAGAGGCACAAGAATCAACTTTAAAACTATCTGCTACCCAAAAATTATGAAACTGGACTACAAACCTATATTGCCTGATGAACCGCTCCCGATCGTAATTATCGGGGCCGGGGGGATCGTAAAAGACGCCCATCTGCCGGCTTACAGCAAGGCGGGATTCGAAGTATATGGGTTGGCCGACATTGCCGTTGATAAAGCACAAAAGCTTGCGAAGAAGTACGATATTCCGAGGGTGTTTAGTTCCGCTACCGAAGCCGTTGCAGCGGCCCCGGCCAATGCAGTCTACGATCTTGCGTTAATAGCAGATCAGTCAAGGAAGGTCTTGAAGCAGTTGCCGGACGGGGCCCCGGTTTTGATTCAAAAACCGATGGGAGATTCTTATGAGGAGGCCAAAGAAATATACCAGATCTGTAAAAGCAAGAACTTAACCGCAGCCGTTAATTTCCAGCTTCGGTATGCTCCGTTTGTAAGTGCAGCCCGCCAGATTATAGACCAGGGATTGATTGGCGATATTTATGACATGGAAGTGCGGCTGACGACGTATATGCCCTGGGAAATATTTCCCAGCCTGATGGATCATCCGCGCCTGGAAATTATGTATCACAGTATCCATTATATCGACCTTATCCGTTCTTTCCTGGGAACCCCAAAGGGTGTGATGGCAAAAACACTTGGCCATCCGGAGAAAGAGATGCCTTCTACAAGAACCACCCTTTTATTTGATTATGGCGATACGCTGCGTGCGGTTATCAATACCAATCATGATCATGAATTTGGTCCGGAAAATCAGGAAAGTTATATCAAATGGGAGGGGACCAAAGGAGCCATTAAGGCAAAGATGGGACTGCTGCTGGATTATCCTAAAGGAAAACCGGACAAGTTTGAATACTGTTTGCTGGAAGAGGGAATGGAGCCACAATGGCAAACCGAAGAACTGGATACCAGCTGGTTCCCTGATGCGTTTATCGGTACAATGGCGAGCCTGATGCGATTTGTAGAGGGATCTTCGGATATACTTCCCACAAAAGTGGATGATGCTCTGGAAACGATGGCTGTAGCTGAAAGTGCTTATGTTTCAACCGAACAGGGCGGCAAATGGATTGAAGATGAATTATTACAGGAGAATTTGAAGTAAAATACGATCTAAAAGAGAATCTGAAATATAATCACGGAAGTAATGAGTGAGAAAGCAATCTTTTATGAGGACTACCAATTAGACGACAGCCGGGAAACATTTGGGCGCACGATTACGGAAGCGGATATCGTCATGCATGCCGGACAAACCGGAGATTTTTTTCCACACCATATGGATAAAGAGTGGTGCAAAGATCAATCTTTTGAGAAGCGAATAGCACACGGCACTCTTATCTTTAGTATTGGCATCGGGCTGACGGCTAATGAGATAAATCCTGAAGCCTTTTCGAAAGGTTACGATCGACTCCGGTTTATAAAGCCGGTTTTTATCGGAGATACCATCCGATCAGTTATTACCATTGCTGAAAAGTCGGACTACAAGCGGCCAGAATTAGGACAGGTAACCGAGCATGTTGAAGTCTATAATCAAGAGGATGAAATTGTGCTGGCTTGTGATCACCTGTTGTTGGTAAATCGGAAGAATGCCAACTGATATTTATGCACTTGCCAGTGTTGGTTTCTAAAAACTATATGCCCGTTTCATCGCGGCTCGTAACTATAAATTTGTAAAAAGTTATTGATAACCATACGTAACTATGACAAAGCAAAAAACTGAGAATATATTATCAAATGCTCTTTTATCTGGGATGTTGTTCCTCTTATTGGGCTATAGTGCTCCGGAGGAAGAGTCGTATGACGCTACGGGTACTTTAAAGGATTATGTATCTTACTTCAATGAAAGCCGTGTTCAAGTCATTAATGCAACAGAGGCTGCGCGGTGTTTTAAGGTTTGTTGAATAGGATTAAGGTAATCAAATTTTCGTATAGGCCGAAAGTTCAGATACTCCTCAACGGTTTTGATGCGTTCGTCCGAGATCTTGCGAAGGCCGGTTCCTGCCGGAGTGAGTTTTGGAATTTTTTTAGCCCAGCTCAGGCTGCACTCAATGTTCCAGCAGATCGCACTCATTAGAAATCGGGCTTTATTGCGCAGCTCCGTTTTGGCGCTGGCCACCCGCATGCCATAGCGATCCTTGAGGGCCACGAACGGGTGTTCGAGGCAACGCCGCACCCGGCGGTTGCGCTCGTTACGGGCTTTCTGAGCCGCGCTGATTGGGGTGTTCCGGTAGGCTTTGTCCTAAAATACCATAATACGTACCGTCGCCACTCAGAAGATCTTCACGTTGAGTGCTATCGTGCGGAGCGGCAGCCGTAAAA
>DATGUX010000071.1:0-8392 GCA_035300985.1 Fodinibius sp. | reverse complement strand
CGATTTAATTAGATGTGATGATCTTAGTCACCTCAACATAAGGTCGATTGATGTCCTCTTCCCTATTCGGCCAAATTAAGGCATCGTTATACCAAATTTTGGCGGCATATAACTCATCTTTACTCCCCTTGGCTTGTACATCCAGGGTATCGGTAGCTGCATTAGGAAAATCAATGAGCAGCGAAGCTTCCCGCTCTTCAAAAGGAGCAGAGGATAAGGTAAGCAATAAATAGTTATTCCGACCTTCCCTTTGAACGATCTGCAAAGATCCCGAAAAATACAGTTGCTTCTCGTAACCTTCGTCCTTGCGGTAATAAACATCCATATTTTGTTCAGTCAACGCATTGGCATGCTCCGGATTTAGAAGATCATTCCCCTGCTGATCTTCATACGAAAGGGCAATTTCAATATTTGTGGGATGAAAACAACCGCACACCTGCGTAGAACAGCCCTGAATGATACCCAGAAAAACGATTACAGAAACAATCGGCAGCAGCTTAATTTTCATAATGTTCTAACCTTCATGAAGGTTAAACAGTTATTGTTTCTATTTCTGATATGTTAAGTCCAATATTACCTAAAAACAACCATCCTAAAGAAAGGAAATAATATGTTAATCAGATCATAAATAAGCATTTATGGAGTAGAAATAATTTTATTACCGACAACAATTGATTCACTAAATCGCACTCAATATCTTCTATCCTTTTTCGTATCTTCCTCTGCTAAGAAAACTGAAATTGATCACCACAAAGAACACCCGGTAATTTTGGATCCATCTACCGCCCAACAGAATATTCCCAAGCATTTTGAACCCGGCCGTATCGAAGACAAATGGTACAGCTTCTGGGAGGATAACGGCTTTTTTCACTCCGAACCCGACGATCGCGAATCCTATACCGTAGTCATCCCTCCGCCCAATGTGACGGGCGTGCTCCATATGGGGCACATGCTCAATAACACGATCCAGGATGTGCTGGTGCGTCGCGCACGCATGATGGGCAAAAACGCCTGCTGGGTGCCGGGCACCGACCATGCTTCCATTGCCACCGAAGCAAAAGTGGTGCAAAAACTGCGCAAGAAAGGCATCACTAAGGCTGATCTGACGCGCGCGGAATTTTTAGAACATGCCTGGGAGTGGACCAACGAGCACGGCGGCATCATCCTGCAGCAGCTACGTAAGCTGGGCGCCTCCTGTGACTGGGAGCGCACGCGCTTTACCCTGGAAGACGAGCTCTACGAGGCCGTCATCGATTGCTTTATCGAACTCCATGAGCGCGGATATATCTACCGCGGCAAGCGGATGATCAACTGGGATCCGGAAGCCCAGACCGCACTCTCGGATGAAGAGGTCATTCACCGCGAGGAGCAGTCCAAGCTTTATCACGTGTGCTATCAGATAAAGGATAGTGATGAATTTGTTACCATTGCTACTACGCGTCCCGAGACCATTCTGGCTGATACCGCCGTGTGCGTACATCCGGATGATGAGCGCTATCAGGACCTGATTGGCCAGACGGCCATCATCCCGGTCGTAGAGCGCGAGGTGCCCATTATTGCTGACGACTATGTAGATATGGAATACGGAACGGGCTGCCTGAAGATTACCCCGGCCCATGACGAGAATGACTACGAGATTGGCCAGCGCCACGATCTGGAAATCGTTGATATGCTCAATGCCGATGCTACGCTCAATGATGCGACCGAGCATTATATCGGGAAAGATCGCTTTGAAGCGCGGGAACTGATTGTTGATGAGCTGAAATCCCGTGACCAACTGTTAGATATCGAGGAGATGACCAATAAGGTCGGTTACTCCGAACGCACGGATGCCATCATTGAACCGCGCCTGTCGCTGCAGTGGTTCTGCCGCATGGACGAGCTCTCTAAACCGGCGCATGAAAACGTGATGAACGGCAACATCCGGTTTCATCCCGAAAAGTTTAAAAATTCCTACAACCACTGGATGGAGAACATCCGCGACTGGTGTATCTCCCGGCAGCTTTGGTGGGGACAGCGCATTCCGGCCTGGTACTACGGTCATGGCAAGGACGAATACGTTATCGCCAAAACCGAAGAGGAAGCCGTTGAAAAGGCTCGGGAAAAGTGCGGTGATTACTCATTGGAGGCGACTGATCTTCAACAAGAAGAAGATGTGCTTGATACCTGGTTTTCGTCGTGGCTGTGGCCGATCACCGTTTTCGATCCCGATTTTATTCGTACCGGCGAAGCGAATGATGAATTAGACTACTATTATCCGACCCAAGACTTGGTAACCGCACCCGAAATTATGTTTTTCTGGGTAGCCCGGATGATCATTTCGGGTTATGAATTTAAGGATGATAAACCCTTCAGCAATGTTTACTACACCGGCATCGTGCGTGACAGTCAGCGCCGCAAAATGTCGAAGTCACTGGGTAATTCGCCCGACCCTATCGAGCTGATGAAAAAATACGGCACCGATGGCGTTCGGGCCGGTATGCTCTTTTCTTCTCCGGCGGGTAATGACCTGCTTTTTGAGGAACAGCTTTGCGAACAGGGACGGAATTTTTCCAATAAAATCTGGAATGCCTTCCGCTTCCTCTCCATGAACCGCCAGGAAGATACGGAGCTGACCCCGGCGCTGGAGGTTGAGGAGGATAATTTAGTGGACCGCTGGATGCTGTCGCGTCTGAACGAGACCATCGATGCCATCAACAGTGATATGGAGAACTTCCGTATCAACGATGCCCTGCATAAAATTTATTCCCTGATCTGGGACGATTTCTGTGACTGGTACATCGAGCTGATCAAGGCCGATGAGCCGGGCGCAAGCATTCCCGAAGATCGGCTTTCCCGCGGCTTTAACTTTTTTGAGCAGCTGATGAAGCTGCTGCACCCCTTTATGCCCTTTATCACCGAGGAGATCTGGCAGCATATTCGTCCCCGTGATACTGAGGAGGCCATGATCGTCACCCAATGGCCGGAATTTGATGAGGCCGTTGTCTCCGGGGATGATCAGAAGCTCTTTTCCAACATTCAGCAGATGATCTCCGCCATGCGGAATATCCGGGCAGAGTTTAAACTGAGTCCCAATGATGAAGTTGAACTGCTTATCAGTGCTAAAAATAAAGAAACAGCCCACGCCCTCAACGAAAATGAATGGATCTTCCGTAAACTGCAATCAATCAGCAGCTTCATCGTTAAAACAGAAGTTGAGAAGCCCGAAGCCTCCGCTTCAGCCGTCATTAGCGGAAGTGAATTATTCATTCCCTTAAAAGGTTTCGTTGATCTGGATAAAGAGCGGGAGCGCATTCAAAAAGAGATCGACCGGCTGGAAGGCTTTTTGAAAACTATCGAAGGCAAGCTCAGTAATGACGGCTTCGTCAATAACGCGCCCCAGGAAGTAGTGCAGCGCGAGCGTGACAAGAAATCAGATACCGAAGCGAACCTAAAAAAGCTAAGAACCAATTTAGAAGAGCTGGGAGAGTAGACATCAATTTGACGGATGCTATAGAGAAGCCCTGATGCATCATTCATCAGGGTCTATGAGGAAATCCGTTTCATCTGCCATTCAAACAATTTTTTGTTAGAATTTATGCCAAAAGAACCGAGTTTCATACACGATCTTAACGAACAGCAACAGCGTGCGGTGCGCCACACCGACGGGCCCTTGCTCATTGTAGCGGGTGCCGGCAGCGGTAAAACGCGGGTACTCACCTACCGCATCGCCTACCTCATTCAGCAGCAAAAGGCCGATCCGGATGAAATCCTGGCACTCACCTTTACCAACAAGGCGGCCAAAGAGATGAAGGACCGCATCGGAGAGCTGATCGGCGATGAGGCCAGCCGCTTATGGATGGGAACTTTTCACTCGGTTTTTTCAAAAATATTGCGTTTTGAGGCGGAAAAGATTGGCTTTACATCCAACTATTCCATCTATGATACCGATGATTCCAAAAATGCCATCAAGCAGCTGCTGAAGGAGAATAACTACGATCCCAAAGAGATACGGCCGCGTACGATACAGCGGCTGATCAGCGATGCTAAAAACGAGCTCATCCACCCCGACCACTACCAGGAGAAGTTTGTCCACAGCACGCTGGATGACATCACGGCCAAGATTTATCGCCAATATGTGGCACGCCTGAAACATAATAATGCCATGGATTTTGACGACCTGCTCGTCAAACCGATTGAGCTTTTTTCCGAACATCAGGAGGTACTTGAAAAGTACCAGGAGCGCTTTAAATACATCCTGATCGATGAGTATCAGGATACCAATCACGCCCAGTATAAAGTCACCAATATGCTGGCAGAAAAATATAAGAACCTTTGCGTGGTCGGCGATGACGCCCAGAGTATCTACTCCTTCCGGGGCGCCGATATCCACAATATTCTGGATTTTAAAAGCGACTACCAGGATGCGGTGCAAATTCCACTGGAGCAAAACTACCGCTCCACCAAAGCCATTCTCAGTGCCGCTGATTCCATCATCAAACGGAACAGCAGTCAGTTAGAGAAAACGCTGTGGACCGACAATGACACCGGTGATACCATCACCGTGCTTGATAATTACGACGAACGCGACGAGGCCAACCGGGTAGCCAATTACATCAAGGAGCTGAAGGCGCGCAAAGGCTATGATTACAGTGAATTTGCGGTGCTCTACCGTACCAACTACCAGAGCCGGGTCTATGAGGAGACTTTCCGGCGCAAAGGCATTCCCTATCAGCTGGTGGGCGGTCTTTCGTTCTATCAGCGGAAGGAAGTTAAGGACGTACTCGCCTATCTGACGCTGCTCATCAATCCCGATGATGATACCAATCTGATGCGCATCATCAACGAACCCTCGCGCGGCATTGGCAATAAATCGCTGAATGACCTGCTGGCCCGCACGCGCGCTACCGGCAAATCACTCTGGGAAGTCCTGACCAACGTGGACAAGATTGATCTCTACAAGCCGGCGGAAAACAGCGTGAAGGACTTTGTGGCTATGATTAACGAGCTGAAACAAGATCTGGAGAACGGCCGCAAACTGATCAATATCACCAAGAAGCTGTTGGAACGGTCGGGTTATATGAAGGCGCTGGTGGAGGAAAATTCTCCCAAGTCGATGAGCCGCCGCGAAAATATCCTGGAGCTGGAAAATGCCATCTCCTATTACGAAAGAAACAATAATAATGCCTCCCTCAGCTCCTTCCTGCAGGAGATCAGCCTGATCACCGATTCCGATAAATACGATGAGGATAAACCGGCGGTAACCATGATGACAGTTCACGGAGCCAAGGGACTCGAGTTTCCGGCCGTTTTTGTCGTCGGCCTGGAAGAAGAGCTCTTTCCTGTCGGCAGCCGCGATAATGAGGAAGTCAATATTGAAGAAGAGCGGCGCCTGTTTTATGTGGCTATCACCCGGGCCGAAGACGTGCTCTTTTTCAGTCACTGCCGCAGCCGTTACAAATATGGCGAAGAGCAGCGCAAACGGCGATCCCGCTTCCTGGATGAAGTCAGCCCGGATGTAGTTCGCACCGAAACGGGGGCAACCATCAATCAGAAAGATCCGGATGCTGATGATGGAAGTTCCACTGATGCTTCCACCGGGAACACGACCATTGAATACGACTGGAAAAAGCCGCTCTACCAAAAGAACAACCGTTCTTCCAATGGCACGCAGATTCACTATGACAATCCCGATGAAGATCCTTTTCAAGTGGGTGCTAAAGTGGAACATAATGTGTTCGGAGAAGGTAAAATCATTAGCCGTAACGGAAAGGGCGAGCGCACGAAGGTTGTTATCTACTTTAAAGAGCGCGGCCGTAAAACACTGATGCTGCGCGTGGCAAAATTGCGTGTCATCGGTTAGTCAGCATTCAAAAGGGTATTCAATTGAACACGATCAACAAGACCATCAGACAGTCCGGGCTTAAAATTTTCCTATTCCTGCTGATCCTGTTTCTGGGAAGTGGGTATATGGTCCAAACAACAGCACAACCGGTGCAGTCGGCCACAAGCCTGGGGCTGAGCGGCAGTGGCATGGCTTACATCAGTGGTCCGGAAGCCACCTTTTGGAATCCTGCCAACCTGATGATTGCTGATCGCCCCGGCCGCTTTCACTTATCAGTTGGAACCGGTGCTTTTAGCTTTGATCCGGTTTTTCCGGAATCATCGGTGCGCACCCAGCTTGCCTCCTATCGCAGGGCTTACCGACCCTACAAGCCGGGTTCATTCCAAATCAGCAAAGACCGCCGGCAAAAGATTTTGGAGATGCACTACCCCGGTAACACACTTCTATCGACTCACCGTCAACAAGCTGATCTTCTCTTAGCCGGGGCGCTGTGGAAGACGGAGCATTATAGCCTTTCCATTGCTTTAAGAGGCCGATATGGCTCAACATTCAAAGTTGGTCGCGGCTGGTATGACGGATCATCTATTCAAGATGGGCAGCAACACATCCGGGATTTCTCGCTCATCCAGCGGCGCAGCGAACTTTATGAGCTGGCCATAGGCTACGCCCGGGAGTTTACCTTTGTTAACGGCCTGCTGCCCGGCGCTAACACGCTTTATATCGGTATCACTCCCAAATTTATCGTGGCCGGTCCGCATCTTAACGCACGCTACGATGCTCGTTACCTCCAAGAGACCGATGAGGACATTCAACCTGTATTCAATACTTTTAGCGCCGAGTTTAAGCTCCAAAGCTCGGGCAGCCACGGCCAGGCATTCCGCCAATATCGACAAAACGGCCGTGCACAACAGGCCATCGATGATAATTTCAGCAGTTCCTACTCTTTCAAGCCCACCGGCTACGGTATAGGATTTGATTTTGGGCTCAACTATGTTATTCCATTGGGCTACCGCAACTTTGGCGATCAGGCCTCCAAATCACTGCGCATCGGGCTTTCATTCAATGATATCGGAGCTGTTCGATACCATAAGCAACCTTTTACTCTTGAGTCCGAGCGGGATACGACTAAAGCCGCACTGCAAGCGCCGGTGCAGCAAATGTTCACGGGGGCAGGAGGGCAATATATCAATTATCTGCACAGAGCTTCATCTCTGCCAAATCCTTTGCTTACTGCGGACTCTCCATCGGAACAGTCTTATACCGCCCTGTTGCCGACTTCCATAAATACCGGTCTTCTCCTGGATTTAAAGCATCTGAAGCTAATGGGCGATTTGGCTATAGGGCTGGATAACACTGCTTTTAGCTCTAAAAATATAATACTGAATTTAGGGATGGAAGCCCGCCTGCTCAAGCAGATCCCCATACGGCTGGGCACAACCTTGGCCAAAAATCGGCCTTTTACGCTTGGCCTGGGCACCGGACTGGAAACACGAAACTGGGATTTTAACCTGGGAACCACCCTTCTCCTCCAGTCTCATTCCCCGGAAGCCTATTTTACAGGAGGCGCTTTTGGCGGACTTCAGCTTCATTTCTAATGGCTGTTTCTGCCAAGCTGTCAATGATCTACCTATATTTGGTTGTGGGTTGCTATTTTGCCATAAAATATGACTAATTGGTAGGAGGCATATTCTTGGCTTCTTATTTGCACATTCCTTAATCCAATAGAAATAACCAGACATAAATTATTATTTACATGAAAGATATGTTCAAAAATATGGTCAACTTTGAGGAACTTGACGACCAGTTCGATGATTTTGAACAGGCTATCCCTCTTATGTCGGAAGAGGAAGAAGAAGAATTAACAAAGACTGAAATTCCCGACGAACTGCCTATTCTTCCACTCAAGAACACCGTGCTTTTCCCCGGCGTGGTAGTCCCCATTACGGTTGGACGCGACCGCTCGCTGAAGCTTGTAAAAGAAGCCTATGAATCTGATAAAACCATCGGGGTTGTCAGCCAAAAGAAAGAAGGAATTGAGAATCCTGACGTAAAGGATCTCTATGAAGTGGGTACGGTAGCCCAAATTCTAAAACTCATCAAAATGCCGGATGGCAGCAAAAGTATTGTCATCCAGGGACAAACAACTTTTAAAGTTGATGAATTTCTGCAGGACGAACCTTTCTTCAAAGCAAAGGTAGACTCCTACCATCAACAGATGGATGTTGAAGGCGTTGAACTTGATGCTTCCATCCGGTCGGTAAAAGAAGCGGCTTCAAAGATCGTAAATCTTTCGCCGAATATACCCTCGGAAGCTTCGATTGCTATCGACAATATCAACAGTCCGATCTTCCTGCTTAATTTCATCTCTTCCAATCTGAATGTGTCCACATCAGACAAACAGGAAGTGCTTGAAATCCGCACCTTCTCTACCCGCATGAAACGCGTGATGGAATTTCTGAATAAAGAGCTGCAGGTACTGAGCCTCAGTGAAGAAATTCGAACCAAGGTTAAGTCTGACATAGACGACCAGCAGCGGGATTTCTATCTGCGTCAGCAGATGAAGGCTAT